>WRDJ01000112.1 GCA_009783495.1 Clostridiales bacterium
AGACTTGATATTCGGCATACTTTCACCTCCCAAAAGAAAAATCGGCAGCCGCCAGTCGGCGGCAAAAAGCTTTCATGTGAGACGACAAATATTGTATCACGCGGAAAAACAAAATGCAAGCATTAAATTTTGCTTATGTCACCGGCAAGGCGAAGCAGATGCGCAACACCGCCAACTCCAACGCCTCTTCCGCCCTGGCCTGCCCGCTTTTGCCGCTTTTGTCGGCGGCCAGCAAAAGCTCCAGGGCCTCAAGCAATTCCTTGGGCGTGAAAAGCCGGGCATATCTCAAAAGACGCTCCACGATAAAGGGAAAGGGGATGCCCAGCTCTTTCATAATGACGCTGTTGCTTTGCCCCTGTTTTTGCATATCCTGGGCCGCCATCATATTATGAATCTGCCTGGCCAGAAGCGAAAGAATTCTCTGCGCGGGCTCCCCCTGCTTGAGCATGCCGCGCAAAAGGCCGGCCGCCAAGCGGCCGTCTTTGGCGCAAACGGCGTCAACCAAGGTAAACACGCTCAAAAGGCTGCTTTGGCTGACCGCCAGGCGGGCCTCCTCATAACTGATGAGCGGGTTATCCCCGCTGTGGCAGACCAGCTTGTCAATTTCCCCGGCCAGAGCGTGCAGGTTGTTGCCGCAGGAAAGGATCAGATGATCCAGCACTTCTCCGGGCGCGCGTTTGCCTTGCCTCTGCAGGCGTTTCTTGATCCAATCCGTCAGTTGTCCGTCGTTAAGCGGGGCAAACTCCACAATGCGCCCGCATTTTTGCACGGCTTGCGCCAGCCTGCGCCTTTTGTCTATACTCTGGCCGGAGAGCAGAATCAGGCAGTTTTCCTGATTGGGCTTCGCCAGATATTCCAGCAAGGGCGACATATCCGGCTCCCCGCCTTTTTTGCCCCCGCCCTCCCCTGCTTTGGCCTCCAGCCAGCCGCAGTCTTTGAGCAGAACCAAGCGCCGTCCGCCCAAAAAAGAGGAGGCTCCGGCGGCCAAAGCCACTTCAAGGGGGGTGGCGGTTTCCCCCGTAAGAACCTCCACGTTCCACTGATCGCCTTGCGAGGCAAAGCTCGCGACCACAGCGGAAAGAGCCTCTTCCAGCAGAAAGGGCTCTTTGCCGTAAAATATATAAGCCGGAAGGAAAACGCCTTGCCCGATTTCCTGCCATAACTGGCGCATGGGGGCTCACCTCGCCTTCCCCGTAATTATATAACAAATCCTGCGCGGCATCAATCTCTTTGCGGATGATTTTGACTCATTTGACCGTGAAAACCTCCAGAACCCTGCCGTCGGTGAAAAAGGTGATGCCGCCGTTTTTATCCGTGCGGTAAAGCGGGATGCCCTGCTCTCTGAAATAATCCTGCACGCTGGGCGCGGGATGCCCAAAGGAATTGCTGCCGCCCACGCAAACCACGGCGGCGGCGGGAGAGACGGCCTCATAAAACGCTTCGCTGTAGCTGTGGACGCTGCCGTGATGCGGCAGCTTCAGAACGGTGGCTTCGACATCCCCGTAGAGCAGGCCGTCAATGCCCCCGATGTCCAAATCGCCGGTGAAAAGGAAGCTGATTTGGCCGTAAACCAGGCGGCAAACCAGCGAACCCTCGTTCTCGTCCCTCGCGATGCGCAGGTCGGAGGGCGGATGCAGGATCTCAAGAAAAATCCCCTTGGCCAGCATCAAAGAATTGCCCGTCACGGCATAGCTGACCGTGGCTCCTGCCGCCAGCGCGGCCGTTTCCAGCGCGCCGCCGGAAAAAACCGGCGCGAAAAGGCAAAATTCCACCGGCATATAATGCAGAACCGAAAGCAGGCCGTCCAGGTGGTCGGCATGGGGATGGGTGCTGACGAGCAAGTCTATGGAAGTGATGCCCCGGCTTTGCAGATAAGGCAGCACCACCGTCTCCCCGATGCGCCCCTCATTGTTCATATTGCCGCCGCCGTCAATCAGGACAACCTTTTTATCGGGGGTGATAATGAGGATGCAATCGCCCTGACCCACATCGAGAAAGGTCACTTCCAGCCGGCTTGCCGCGGGCAGGGCGGATTTTTGCGGCGAAAGCGCGGCAAAGGGCATGGTCAGGAGCATGACCATCACCACGGACATAAGCGGCGCGGCCAGCTTGCCGCCCGCCTTCACGACGCGGGGCAAAAGCAGCAGCAGCACGTAATATACGGCAATTATGGCCGGGGAAGGCACGCCCACGCTCAGATAACTGCCGGGCAAGGAAGAAACAACATTGGAAACGCCCAGCACCAGGCTCATCACGAAACCGGCCGGGAAAACGAAAACGGCGGCCAGGCCCAGGGGGAAAACGGAGAATATGGCGGCGCAAAAGCCCCAGATCACCGCCAGCCCCACCAAAAAGACCAGCAAGGGGGAAAGCAGCAGCCCGGCCAGAGAAAGGGTGTAAAAATAGTAGGCCAGAAGCGGCATGATGCCCATGCTGGCGGCAAAAGTGACGGCGAAACCGTCCTTGAAGCGCCCGCAAAAGGAAAAGAGCTCCCGGCAAAGCGGCATGAGGTAAATCAGGCTCAAAGCAGTAAGGAAGGAGAGCTGGAACCCGGCGTCATAAAGCAAAAGCGGGTTGGGCAGCAGGCAGAACATCGCCGCCACGGCGATGGCGGAATAAGAATCGGCCTTCTCCCTGAGCGAGGCGGCCAGAAGCACCATCATCGTCATTATGACGGCGCGTATCACCGAAGGCGGCCAGCCCACCAGGAAAGCATAAAAGAGCAGCAACAGGCCGATAAAGAAAAAGCGCGGCCAGGGCCTTTTGCCGAAGGGCAAAAGCGCGAGCAGAAGCAGCCCCAGGCTCAAAATATAGCCAACGTGCAGGCCGGAAACGGCGAAAGCGTGCATGATGCCGGTTTTCAGCAAAGCCTGCCTGTCCTCATAGCGCAGGCTGCTTTTGTCGCCCAGCACCACCCCGCGTACCAGCGCCCGCTGTTCTTCCGGCAATCTCTGCAAGACCTGCGCCAGGCGCTCCTGCACCGTGCCCACGGCCCGGATGAAGGGGTTTTTGCTGTTTTCGCCGGTGAGCGCGACCTCGCCCTCATAGGCCGCGCCCAGCACGGCCACGATGCCCTTGCGCTTCAGATAGGCCCCGTAATCGAAGGCGAAATCGTTGGCATATGACGCCGGTTCCAGCACCTTGGCCGTGACCATGACATATTGCCCATATCTCACCTGCCCACCGTCCCCGGCATAGACCAGCACCTCGCCGAATTTGCCCTTTTCCCCGTTGACCTCGCGCGGTTTGAGCGTGAAGCTATAGAAGCCTTCTTCATCCGGCAGCACCGTCTGCGTGACCATGCCGGTGACGACGACCATTTCCCCCGTCGGCACGCCGATGCCGGAATGGGCGTGCCAGTCTATGCAGCCCCAGGTCAGGCCCAGTGCGAAAGAAACGAGCAAAATCAGCGGCCACAGCTTTTTTTTGAAAACGGGGATGAGCAAAAGCAGGCTTAAAAGAAAAAAGACGGCCGCCGCCGTCAAAGAAAGGCCCAGCAAACCGCCCGCCGTGAGACCGGCGATGAAGCTCACGACATGCCAAAAAAGCGGCCGGCCGTCGAGTGAACGCAGCCGCGGGTTTGCCAAAAGGTTTGCGCCTATTATTTTCAAGCGCGGCGGCATTGGGTTTTTTCACTCCTTCTAAAAAACTTCATTCGTGAGCGAAGCGGGAAGCAAAACAATCGAGGTGGCTTGCCGGCGAGTTAATCTACGCAGATCGAGTCCTTGATTCCTTCAAAAGTGGCCGGGCCGATGCCGCTGACCTTCTGGATGTCCTCTATTTTCATGAAAGGGCCGTGCTCACTCCGATAGTTGATGATGGCGCCAGCTTTGGCGGCGCCGATCCCCCGCAAAGTCTCCAGCTCGGCTTGGCTCGCCTTGTTGATGTTTACCTTGCCGGAATTGAACCCCTCACCCAAAAAGGGCACATAAAAGGCTTCTCCGTCTTTTAAGGGACGGGCCAGATTGATGCTGTCCAAATCCGCTTCCTCCAGAGGCCCGGCCATGACCACTACGTCGTTTACACGACTGCCCGGCGGTAAGGTATAAACCCCGGGGTTGTTGACCGCGCCCTTGATATGCACCTTGATCTCTTTGCCGGAAGGGCCGTTTTCCGCGCCGTCAAGCCCGGAAGCGTTGAAGAGCACGGCGCTGCTTCCGCTTGCGGTTAAGAATTCGCCGTATTTTATGCCGCCGAAAAAGACGATGGCCACGAAAAGAAAGGC
>WRDJ01000113.1 GCA_009783495.1 Clostridiales bacterium
ACCTTTATCTCGGTGGATGAGCTCGGCACCAAAGCCGGGGCGGTCACGATAGTTGGAATGGAATATGATGGAGGCGCTCCTCAACAACCAAAGATAGTCGTGCTTGACCGGCCCTTTGTTTACGCCATCATTGACAACGCCACCAACCTGCCAATCTTCATCGGCACGCTCATGTCGGTCGAATAAGAAAGCCTCTTCCTTACCCCTGGCCTATCCGGCCAGGGGTTTTTTATGGAGACCGCATAACGCCCCGCTCCAAATCCTCCTGCATAATGGGGTTGCCGCCTTCGTATGCTAAAAACTTCGTTCCCCCTCCCCTAAGGGAAGGGGATCCAGGAGGTGGAGCTGAACAGAGGCAAGAGACAAGAAGCAAGAGGAAAGAGGGAAGAAAAGGACTAAACCGTAAACGCAACCGGGAGTTAAAACCCGCCGTATTTATATGCCGCGGCACAGCTCCCCTCGCCCGACACCATGCACGGGCCAAGCGGGTTTTGCGGCGTGCAGGCGGCGGCGAAAAGCGGACATTCCCGCGGCCCCTTCTCCCCGCGCAGAATATCCCCGCAGGCGCAGACCGGGTTCTCTTCCGCCTCAACGCTTTCCACCTCAAAATGAACTTCCGCGTCCCAGGCGGCATATTCCGGGGCGATCTTCAGGCCGCTGCCTTCTATCAGGCCCAAACCCCGCCACTGCGCGTTCGCCGCGAGAAAGACCTCCCCCATCAGGGCCTGCGCCGCGGGGTTGCCCTCCTCCCGCACATAGCGTCGGTAGGCCGTTTGCAGCCGCGCCTCCCCCCGCGCGATCTGCCGCACCAGCAGATAAAGCGCTTCCATGATCTCCACCGGCTCGAACCCGGCAATCACCGCCGGAACGGAAAGCCCGGCAAAGGCCCGTTCCCCGGTAATCGTGGCGACGTGACCGGGACAAATCAGCCCTGCTATGCGCCTGTTCTCCGCCAGCAGCAGGCGTAGGGCGGCGGGCATGGTCTTGTGGGCGCAAAAGACGAAAAAGTTTTTCACACCGTTTTGCGCCGCCGATTTTATCACCGCGGCCGTGGCGGGGGCGGTCGTCTCAAAGCCGACTCCCCAGAAAATGACCACCTTTTGCGGCAGGCGGCGGGCCAGGGCCAACGCGTCCAGCGGGGAATGGACAACGCGGATATCCGCCCCCGGCGCCTCGCGCAGACTGCCCCGCGAACCGGGAACGCCCATCATGTCGCCATAGACGCAGAAACAGACGCCCGGCAGCATGGCGAAGGAAAGGGCCTTGTCCACCAGGCGCAAAGGCGTTACGCAGACCGGGCAGCCCGGCCCGGAAATCAGCTCGATGCCCGGGGGCAGCAGGCTTTTTAAGCCGTGGCGGTGGATGGCCATGGTATGCGTGCCGCAAACCTCCATCAGTTTTATGGGCGCGTCGGGAAGTTTCATGTCTTGCGCCAATTCCGCGATTTTTTGCGCGAAAGCGGCGGAAAGAGTTCCGTCCCGCCTGAAATCCGGCCCGCTCATCTATAAAATCTCCTTCAGTTCGCGGTTTAAACGCACCAGTTCCAGCCCTTCGTCCTCCTGCAAAGTCTGGATGACGAACCCGGCGTGCACCAAAACATAATCGCCGGTTTTGGCCTGCGGGCAAAGCGTGAGGGTCGCTTCCTTGAGCACGCCGTCAAAGTCAATGACCGCGCTTTCGTCTTTTATTTCCGTAATTTTACCTGTGATGGCCAGACACATGATGGGGGCCTCCTTTTATCGGTGCCATTGACAATGAGCACAATTCTCACATACCTTATGAAAATCCTCAATACTTGTAAACTTATTCGTTTTCTCAATCCACTTTTTTAATTCGGCGGCGGTTGATATAGGCCCGCCCGCCGTCAGTATAGCACGGCTCTCCCCCGCGTTCAATCAGTTTTTGCATGAAGCAAGGTCAACCACCATCGAGTAGGCAAGAGAAGCGGGCAGGGCAAGAAAGGCGCGAGCCGGAACCGCAGGCGTACCATGGGGTACGTCGAGAATCACGGTGAAGCGTCTAACACAGCTACGCGACGCTTATGTTGCCGACAGGGCGGCAGCCACGGCCGCCTGCCCCAATGCCAACCCCCCGTCATTTGCGGGCACAAGCTCGTTGCTCAAAACGATGAAGCCCTCTTCTTGCAGGGCTTGCATAGCGTGCTCCAGCAAAAAGACGTTTTGCCAGACCCCGCCGGAAAGCGCGACCAAATTCACGGAAGTCCTGCGCCGCAATTCGAGGCAAACCTCCGTGACCATTTTAACAACGCCAAGGTGGAAGCGCGAGGAGACAACACCGACTTCCCGGCCGTCAAGCACATCCTGCCACGCTTCTTTGATAACGGGCCGCCAGTCAATGAGCAGCGGCCCTTCTCCTTTCTCTATCAAGTCAAAGCTGTAGGGCGGCAGGCCGCTTTCACTTATGGCCTGCTCCAGTTCTACGGCGGCCTGCCCCTCATAATTGACCGCCGCCTTGCCGAAAAGCGCGGCCACCCCGTCGAAGAGCCGTCCCATGCCCGAGGTGCTGGGCGCGTTAAGGCCTTTCCGCACAGATTGCCAGACTAAAGGCCATTCCGCCATGAAAAGCGTTTTCATGCGCGTGGAAAGTTTGCCCGCAAAAGCCCCGGACAAATAAGAAAGGGCCATGCGCCAGGGCTGATGCACCGCCTGCTCCCCGCCCGGCATGGGGGCATAGGCAAGGTGGGCTGCCCGCTGATATGACTTCAGATCGCCCAGCAAAAACTCCCCGCCCCACAGGCAGCCGTCCGTTCCCAGACCGCTGCCGTCGAAAATTACGCCGATGCACGGCTCATCCAGCCGGTTTTCCGCCAGCACCGAAGCCAGATGCGCGTGATGGTGCTGCACGCCCGTTTTGACCGCTTCGGGCGGCAAAGAGAGGGCGTATTGCGTGGAGAGATAGCCGGGGTGCAGGTCGTGGGCCGCAGTGCGCGGCGCGATATTGAACATAGCTTTGAAATGCTCAATTTCCCCGCAAAAGCTCTCCAGGGTAGGCGTATTATGCAGATCCCCAATATGCTGACTGAGAAAGGCCTTCTCCCCTTTGATTAAGCAGAAGGTGTTTTTCTGCTGGCCGCCGCAAGCCAAAACGTCATTGGAAGAGCTGTAAAACGGCAAGGGCTCCGGCGCATAGCCCCTGCCCCTCCGTATAAGGCGCGCCTTGCCCGCCGCCCAAACCAGCACGGAGTCGTCGCAGCGGCGGAAGATGGGCCGGTCATGCCAGAGAAAATGGTTCGCGATGCCGGACAAACGGTCGAAAGCGTCCTCGTCCTCAAAGGCGATGGGTTCGTCGCTCACATTGCCGCTGGTCGTCACCAAAGCCTCCTTCCCCTGCATAAGCAGATGATGCAAAGGGGTATAGGGCAGCAGCACGCCCAGCCTGTTATTGCCCGGCGCCACTTGCCCCGCCACTTTGAGACCTTGCCGGTCGGCGCGCAAAAGCACGATGGGCGCGCGCCAGGAGGAAAGCAGCTTTTCCTCTTCCTCGCTCACCAGGCAAAATCGCCGCGCCGTAGACACATCCGGCATCATCACGGCAAAGGGCTTGTCATAGCGGTATTTCCCGGCGCGCAGACGAGCCACCGCCTCTTCGTTTATGGCATCGCAAACCAGATGATAGCCGCCGATGCCCTTGACCGCCAAGATATTCCCCTGCGCTAAAAGCCGACGGGCGTTTTGCAGGCAATCCCCTTGCAACAAGCTTTTATCGGGATATGAAAGGAAAAGGCGCGGGCCGCAAGCCGGGCAGGCGTTGGGCTGGGCGTGGAAGCGGCGGTCGCGCAGGTCGTGATATTCCCGCGCGCAATCCGGGCAAAGCGAAAAACCGCTCATGGTGGTTTTGGCGCGGTCATAAGGCAGTCCCTTGACGATGGTGAAGCGTGGGCCGCAGTTGGTGCAGTTGGTGAAAGGATAGCGGAAGCGGCGCGAGTTTTCGTCCCGCAGTTCGGCCAGGCAATCGGCACAGAGAGCCGTGTCGGGGGCGATCATGGTGGCGGAGGGGCCGAAGCCGCTTTGCAGTATGAAAAAGCCTTTCTCCGTGAGAAGGGGAATCTCCTCATATGTCACGGCGTCAACGCGCGCCAAAGCCGGGGCGCGCGAAGAAAGCCGTTCCAAAAATTCCCGCAGGACGGCGGCTTCCCCCTCGGCTTGCGCGGAAACGCCCTGCGCGGTGTTTCTCA
>WRDJ01000114.1 GCA_009783495.1 Clostridiales bacterium
TCGGGGTTTCCCTGGATTATCTGTTGAAGCCGGAGGAGCCGCTGGTTAAAGGGGAAGCATCCGCGAACGGAGAACCAGCCACAGAAAAACCGGCTCCCGAAACCCCGGTTAATGAAAAACCGGCTCCTGAAACCCCGGTTAATGAAAAACCGGCCACAGAAATCCCGGCCCCGGAAGCGGCGCCTTTGACAAACAGGGAGCTGCATAAGCTGAAGATGATGAACCGGCAATATTTTCTGCTGCGCTTTGCGCTGGTGGCGGCGATTTTGGCAGCGGTCTGGAATTGGTGCGAATTGCTCCCCTTCTTCTTCTATCAAGATTCTCCCTGGCTTTGGCGCGCGGCTTTTTATCTCGGGCCGCTTTTCCTGGCTATCATCGGGATGGCTGCCGTGATAAAGATCAAACCGCTCTTCCTGAAAAATCATGCAGGCTTATCCGATGTCTATAAAAGAACAGAGGGGCAAACCGGCATCTTCTTCGTATGCCTGGCACTCATTATGCAGGCGCTTTCGCTTTTTCTCCCCGGCAAGGCAGACGAATTGCTCCCCTATATATGCTCTATGCTATGGCTGTTCAGCGCCGGGTTCGTGTTTTTGCTGCTGGCCGTTTCGCAGCAGGAAGCGGAAAAATTCAGCAGGCGCGCGCCTTATTCTTCCGCCGAACCGGATGAAGTGGTTTCGCTTTTACGCCGGGCGTCATTCCTGCTCGTCATCATAATCCTGGTTTTGCTCATTAAGTAAAGGTCGAGGTGCGCCATGAAGATCAAGCTGGCCGGAGTGCTGAAAGAAAGCGTGGCGGATGGGCCGGGCATCCGTATGACGGTATTCACCCAGGGCTGCGCGCGCGCCTGCCCCGGCTGCCACAACCCCGATACGCAGGATTTTTCCGGCGGCGAGTGGCACGACACGGAAGAGCTTTTCCGGCAATTCGCCGCCAACCGCCATCTGCGCGGGCTCACCCTTTCCGGCGGAGAACCCTTCGCGCAGGCGGCCGCCTGCGCTTTTCTGGCGCGCCAAGTGCGGGAAAGCGGCAAGGACGTGGTGGTTTATACGGGATATACCTGGGAGGAGCTTTTGGCCTTGGGCGAGGCGGATGAGGGCATCCGCCTTTTGCTGGAAAACGCGAACATAGTTGTGGACGGGCCGTTTATCCTAGCACAAAAGGATCTCGACCTGCCCTTCCGTGGTTCGGCCAACCAAAGGGTGATCGCCGCGGCGGCTTCCCTCGCGCAGGGCCGTGTAGTAATTTTGAAATGGGGCCGGGAGGCAAGATAAATCTCTTTGGATTTTTTGCGGCGGCGCTTGACGGCAGAATGGAGGTTTTTATGTTTATAGGAATGGAAAACGCCGTTGAAGTAAAGCGTGGAAAGTGTATTTATGGTAATTCTACAGAATATGAGGTGAAAATAGTTAGGTGGCACATTCTCTATGGTACAGGCGATTACGAAGATCCGGCAGAGATTCGAGATGACAGAGATGTAGAGTGTTTCTATATTTTTTATGAGGATCTGGTAAAAAAAGGAAAATTTAATACTGGAAGTGGAGGCTTTTTAAGCCTTGAAGAAGCTATAGTTTCGGTGGAAACTATCGTTGATGTAAAATGGTTGGTTTAAGCCAAGGCCAGGCAGAAAGGCAAACGCGTCCTTAGCGCAGGGCGGCACAAAAAAACAGCCCCTTACAGGCTGTTTCAGAGAAAGGCATCAGAACTCACCCGACAAGTTCTTACTTGGCGGGTTTTTCGTCTTTATTCACAACCGGGCGGCCTTTATAATAGCCGCAGGAAACGCAAACGCTGTGCGCCCGCTTGGGCAACTTGCACTGTGGACAAATGGTGAGCGCCGGCCCGTCTATCACGCAGCGGGCGGCACGGTTCATTCTGCGGTTGGCTTTGGAAGTTTTTCCTTTGGGTACCCCCATGATTACACCCCCTTTAACTATGCCCGATAAACAACGCTTATTATTATATAGATTCAAATCCGCCTTGTCAACAAAAACTTCTTCTTGTTGGCAAGATAAGCGGCGCATTACATAAGCCGCTCAATATAAACCCTGCACACTGTTGCCGATGTGTATTAACCCCGCGTTTATAGCCTCGCCGATATAGCGCAGGCCGTCCTTCAGGATGAAAGCGGCGGCGATGATGGCGGCCGCGATGATTACGGTTTTAATCAAGGCTTGTTTGTCCTGCAAAATAATCCCCTCCAGCACGGTTTATTGTTGTATCCCCGTTTAAAGCCGTCCCAACAGCACGTCGCGGGTATCCCTGGCGATCATCAGTTCCTCGTTGGTCGGAATGACGAAAACCCTCACCTTGGAACCTGCTTTGCTGATCTCCGCCTCTTTACCGCGCAGGCTGTTGGCCGCCTCATCCAGCTCTATGCCCAGATAAGCCAGCTTGCGGCAGAGATATTCCCTGGCGGAAACGCTGTTTTCCCCGATGCCTGCGGTGAAAACGAGCGCGTCAAGCCCGCCCAGTTCTGCGATATAGGAACCGATATAGCGTAAAATGCTTTGATAAAAAACCTCTATGGCCAAGGCGGCGCGCTGGTTGCCGGCCAACGCCGCTTCCTCAACATAGCGGAAGTCGCTGCTGACCCCAGAGAGGCCCAAAAGCCCGGATTTTTTGTTCATAACGTCGCTGACCTGCGCGGGAGTGAGATTTTCCTTCTCCATCAAAATGCCCACGATGGCCGGGTCAATGTCCCCGCAGCGCGTGCCCATCAAAAGCCCCTGCAAGGGGGTGAAGCCCATGCTGGTGTCCACAGCGCGCCCGTCGTCAATGGCCGTGATGCTGGCGCCGCTGCCCAGATGGCAGGTGATGACCTTTTTGCCGGGGCCCAAAAGCTCGGTGACGCGGCGGCTGACGAAACGGTGCGAGGTACCGTGAAAGCCATAGCGGCGCATTGAGTATTTTTCGTAATATTCATAAGGGAGGCCGTACATATAGGTTTTCTGCGGCAGCGTCTGATAAAACGAGGTGTCGAAAACCCCCACCATGGGCATGCCCGGCATATTCTCCAAGCAAGCCTCAACGCCTAAAATGGCCGGCGGATTATGCAGCGGGGCCAGGGCGATCAGGTCTTTCATGGTATCCAGCACTTCCTTGATGATGATGACGGAACCGGTGAAGGTGGAAGCCCCGTGAATGGCGCGGTGTCCCACGGCGTCAATCTCGGAAAGCGCGCCGATCGCGCCGTGTTCCTCGTGCAGCAACGCGCGCAAGACCAGGCTCAGGGCTTGATTATGGTTTTTGACGGGCGTTTCCTCCTCATATTTTTCCTTGCCCGCCACGGAATGGCTCAAAAGGGATTGGGCCAGGCCGATTTTCTCCACCATGCCCTTGGCCAGCACTGTCTCGCTTTCCATGTCGAAAAG
Source organism: Clostridiales bacterium (assembly GCA_009783495.1). Lineage (GTDB taxonomy): Bacteria > Bacillota > Dehalobacteriia > UBA4068 > UBA4068 > WRDJ01. The sequence goes on from WRDJ01000114.1 coordinate 3,375, forward strand.
CTGATATTTGAGCGACGAACTGCCGCAGTTGATCACCAGAACTTTCACGCAAGCGCCTCCTTTATTCAAAAACAATTGTCAATTATTATACCACAAAGGCCGCACCGGAAGCAAGAGATTCTTTGGCAGAGGGGGACGGCTTTGCGGGGGCCCCGGTTTCAGCGAGCAGAGCAAGAAGCGAAGAGAGCGAGAGAATGAGCATACGGATAACAGAATACAGAAGCGAAAGGCCAGCTTGTGAAGCAAACGGCGAAAGGCCGTTTGCCTTAACCTAACAAACACTTGAGCGACCGAATCGCAAGGTGCTAACGAGGATTCTGACCTCTGTTTATGCGCCGCTTACTGCCAACTAATAAAAGATGGCGCTGCCTACCCTGACTATATTCGCCCCCTCCTCCACGGCGACGGCATAATCATGGCTCATGCCCATGGAAAGGCGACGCATCGCAACACCGGGGATGTCCTTGCGCTTCAGTTCCTCAAAAAGCGCCTTCAGCTGCGCGAAAACCGGCCTGATCTCTTCCGCGTTTTGGCAATACGGCCCGATGGTCATCAGGCCCTCCACCCTCAGGTTGGGCAGGGTTGCGACCCGGCGCAGAAAACCTTCGGTCTCATATGCGCTCAGGCCGAATTTCTTTTCGTCGTCGGCGATGTTCACCTGCGCCAGAACAGGCATGACGCGACCGCAAGCCGCCGCTCTTTTTTGTATCTCCTCGGCCAGGCGCCAACTGTCAAGCGATTGTATCATGGCCGCCTTTTCGATGATATATTTTACCTTGTTGGTCTGCAAATGGCCGATCAGATGCCA
>WRDJ01000115.1 GCA_009783495.1 Clostridiales bacterium
ACGCGATATTGGAACGAGGTGAGCATGCGTCTCGCTAATGCCGGCCTCGACCCCAATCAGGTGCAGGTGATATGGCTCAAGCAGGTGATAGCGGATCAGTCGGGGCCGAAATTCCCGCAAAACGCGCAAAAGCTGGAAGAGTGCCTGCTCCTCATCGTTGAACGGCTTAAACAAGAGTTCGTCAACCTGCGCATCATATATGTCTCCAGCCGGACTTATGGCGGCTGGGTCGCGCAGGCCCCCGGCGGAAACGGAACAAGCCGGGAACCCGGCGATTATGAAAGCGCTTTCGCCTATAAATGGCTGATCGAAAAGTGGGAAGAGACGATGGGCGCGGATGACCCGTGGATCGCCTGGGGCCCCTATCTCTGGGCCGACGGCGACAACCCGCGCGGAGACGGCTTCACCTGGAATTTGCAGGACGTCCTGCCGGATCATCTGCACCCCTCCGCGGCCACGGGCAGGGGCAAGATCGCCTTGCTGCTTTCCGGCTTTTTCAAGACAAGCCCGACTTCAAAGGGTTGGTATCTGAAAAACCCGTAAAGTAAATGTTTTTGTTCACTAATTATCACTAAATTATATATAGGAGGTTTATCAATGATTACTGCGGAAATGGTGAAAGAACTCAGGGAAAGGACGGGCGCCGGCATGATGGACTGCAAAAGGGCGCTCAGCGAAACAGAGGGGAACGTCGAAAAGGCCATTGACCTGCTGCGTGAGAAAGGTTTGGCCGCCGCCGCCAAAAAAGCCGGGCGCATCGCCGCCGAAGGCCTGGTGGAAGCCTATATCCACGGAGCCGGGCGCATCGGCGTCCTGCTGGAAGTGAATTGCGAGACCGATTTTGTGGCTAAAACCGCCGAGTTCAAGGAGTTTTGCCGCGACGTGGCCATGCAGGTGGCCGCCGCCAGCCCGCTTTTCGTGGCCAAGGAGGAAGTGCCCGCCGAATATGTGGAGCGCGAAAGGGAAGTCCTGCGCGCCCAGGCCATAAACGAAGGCAAGCCGGAGAAATTTGTGGACAAGATGGTGGAAGGCCGCATCGAAAAATATTACAAAGAGGTTTGCCTTCTGGAGCAGGCCTTCATCAAAGACCCAGATAAAAGCGTGCGCCAGCTTTTGAACGAAAAAATCGCCAAGATCGGCGAAAACATCTCCATCCGCCGTTTCGTGCGTTTTCAGGTCGGCGAAGGCATAGAGAAGAAGAAAAGCAATCTGGCGGAAGAGGTTGCGGCTATGAGCAGCGCCTTCGGCTGCTAACCTCTTGACTCGTCGCAAAATCAGCGCCGCATAGCGGTGGCGCATTAACAGAGGACAGAAGTCAGAAAAAGACAGGGCTCCTCGTTAACGCTTTTACCAACTCCCTTGTTCTCCTCGTTCCTTGCTCTGCTCGCCGCTTTTGGCTTCTCGTTGGTGCTGGGCGGCGCATCCTAAAACAAAAAATTAAAGGGAGGCCGGCCATGCAGCCCAAATATAAAAGACTGGTTCTTAAAATAAGCGGCGAGGCGCTGGCGGGGGCCCTGGGCTACGGGATTGACCAGAGCATCCTTGTTTCCATCGCGGAGCAGCTCAAAGAAGTGAACTCTCTGGGAACGCAGATCGCCATGGTGGTGGGCGGCGGCAATATCTGGCGCGGCCTGCGCGGCAGTTCAATGGGCATAGATCGCGCCACCGCCGACTATATGGGCATGCTGGCCACGGTGATAAACTCCATGGCCCTGCAGGACGCCATGGAGCAAAAGGGCGTGATGACCAGGGTGCAGACCGCCATCGAAATGCGCGAGATCGCCGAACCCTATATCCGCCGCCGTGCCATCAACCACCTGGAAAAGGGCTATGTGGTCATCTTCGCCGCCGGCACCGGCAACCCGTTTTTCTCCACCGACACCACGGCCGCCCTGCGCGCCGCCGAAATCGAGGCAGACGTCATCTTAATGGCCAAGAAGGTGGACGGCGTATATGACAGCGACCCGGTGAAAAACCCGCAGGCCAGGCGTTTTTCCCGTTTGAGTTATCTGGATGTTTTGAACATGGATCTCAAGGTGATGGATTCCACAGCCGTTTCCCTGTGCCGGGATAATAATATTCCCATCATAGTTTTCGACCTGACCTGCCCAGGCAATATCCGGCGCGCGGTCATGGGCGAGGATATCGGAACATATTTAGGAGGTGGCGGCCAATGATAAAAGAATTATTGCAGGAAATCGAAGGTAAGATGAACAAAGTCGCGGAGATCCTGCGCAAGGATTTCGCTTCCCTGCGCGCCGGCCGGGCCAACCCGGCCATTCTCGACAAGGTGACGGTGGATTATTACGGCGTCCCCACGCCGATCAATCAAACCGCCAATATCTCCTGTCCGGAACCCAGGCTGATCGTCGTCCAGCCCTGGGCCAAAAATATGCTCCCCGCCATCGAAAAGGCCATCCTCAAATCCGACCTGGGGCTCAACCCCAACAGCGACGGCACGGTGCTGCGCATCAATATTCCGCAGTTGACCGAGGAAAGAAGGAAGGGCCTGGTGAAGGATTGCCGCAAAAAAGCCGAAGAGGCCAAGGTGGCCGTGCGCAATGTGCGGCGCGAAGCCAACGAGATGATAAAAGAGATGGAAAAAGAGAAAGAGATCTCGGAGGACGAATCCAAGCGCGGTCTGGAGGAAGCGCAGAAGCTGACCGACAAGATAATCCAGAAGCTGGATGAGCTGACCAGCCAGAAAGAAAAAGAGATCATGGAAGTCTAAACGCCGGCTAAACCTCTTTCCCCTCGGGGAAAAGGGGTCAGGGGGCGGGGTAAGACGGAAGGCAGAGGCAAGAGAGCAGAAGGCGGCTGAGTTTAGCGGCGATTAATAAAGAAGGTGCATACGGTTATTGAATGCCGATGCCAAGAAAGGAGGATTATCTATGGCTTATGTCATCACCGAGGATTGCCTCGCTTGCGGCGTCTGCCTTGCGGAATGTGCTTCCAACGCCATTCAGGAAGGCGACCTTTACGTCATCAACGACGAATGTACCGAATGCGGCGCCTGTGTGGAATGCTGCCCGGTTGGGGCGATCATAGAGAAATAAGAAAATGGCTCTCTCTTTTCTTTTCAGGGAGAGCCGTTGCTTTTTATTTATGTTCAAATCTTCTTCGTTTTATGATATGATTAAGGGCAGTATTTTAACAAGTGAGGTCAGACCGTGTTGAGATTTTTCGCCAAAGCGCGGCGCGCGCAAAAAACGGAGGCCCCGGCTTATGATGAACTTTTGGCGCGCATAGACAAAGAGCGTCTGCCGCGCCACATCGCCGTCATCATGGACGGCAATGGCCGCTGGGCCAAAGAGCGGGGTTTGCCGCGTTACGCCGGCCATTCCCACGGCACGGAGGCCCTGCGCCTGGTGGTGGAGCAGGCCCGCGAGCTGGGGGTGCGCATTTTGACCGTTTTCGCCTTTTCCACGGAAAATTGGAAACGCCCTTCCATTGAAGTCTCCGCGCTCATGGAATTGCTGCGAAAATATATCGCCGGGGAGACCGCCCGCCTGCACGCGCAGCATATCCGCCTCAATTTCATCGGCGACTGGCGCGAGCTGGAGAGGGGACTTTGCCTGCAAATCGAGGAAGCCATGAAGGTCACCGCGGCCAACCGCGAGATGACCTTGAACATCGCCGTCAATTACGGCGGGCGGCAGGAGATTTTGCGCTCCGTGCGGAAAATAGCGGAAAAAGCGGCGCTTGGGCAAATTTCCCCCGCGGAAATTGACGAACAAATGCTGGAAAGCGGGCTGGATACCGCCGGTATGCCCGACCCCGACCTGCTCATCCGTTCGGCCGGGGAGTTGCGCATCAGCAATTTTTTGCTTTGGCAGCTGGCCTATGCTGAGTTATATTATACGCCGGTCTATTGGCCCGTTTTCGACAAAACCCAGTTCCTGCTGGCCGTTTTGGATTATCAGAAGCGCGGCCGCCGCTTCGGCGGGCTGGGAGAATAGGGGCAAGAGGACAGAAGACCGGGGCAAGAGGGGGGCGGGAGGATTTATGTTTCTTAAAAGACTGATCGGTTCCGGCGCGGTGGCGCTCTTGACCTTATCCGCGCTTATCTATTCAAACCGTTCTTTCGCCATTCTGTGCTGCCTTTTGGCGGGGGTCGCCGCCTTTGAATTCGGCAAGCTGCTGCAAAAAAAGGGCTTTCGCCCCCTCATGCCCGTTTTGAT
>WRDJ01000116.1 GCA_009783495.1 Clostridiales bacterium
AACGCGCCGCTTTTTTCAAATACCGTCACAGACTCCCCTGCCCTGGCGATAAAATACGCCGCCGCAATCCCCGCCGGACCCCCGCCTACTACCGCGCATTTTTTGCCGGAGCGCGTTTGGGGTATTTTGAACTCTTCGACGAGCGCCTCGAAGCCTTTTTCAGCCGCCATAAGCTTTACGGAGCGGATGCCGACCGCGCCTTCGTAGAATACCCGGGCGCACGAGTCCATACAGCGATGAGGGCATATCGTACCCGTGATAAACGGGAGCGGGTTTTTTTGCTGATCGAAGGAAAGGTGCCGAACCTGGAATGGCTGGTGCGCGACCTCTTCGCTTGGATTGAAGGGGAAAAACGCTATGAGTTGGTCTTTGTAGATCACGGGCAAACAGAGGAAAGCCTCATCATCGAGCGGATGAGCCTTCAATATAACTTTGCCTTGTTCAGGGATTTGCCGAAAACCGCCCGGCTGGTGGCGGCGCTGAACAGCAAATCAACCCCCAAAAATTTGCGGGAGCAAATAGCCGGGCTGCAGGCGGCTGCCGGCGAGGAAGGAGAGCGGGAGAAGCGGAATATCGCTCAATGACCCGGGGCGGGCAGGCTTTTTTGCCCGGCGAAGACAGGTTGTTTTCTGCCCCCATTCCCTCTTTCCCCCGGCGGTTGTTTTGTGACCGGCGTGTGACCGGGATTCTTCGCTGCCTTCAGAATGACGGGGCGAGAAGGATTCTCTTTGTCCGGCGGCGAACCGTCAACCTGACAAAATCGCTCCAAGAGACTGTTTAGCGTTCCCGAGCAGCGCAGACACGGAGTTGTTTTTTCGTCAGGCATCTGCTGGACAAGTCAGAACGTCTAAATTCACACTTCTCTTTTCTGTCCTTTGTATTCTTGCTTCTCAATTCTGGTCAGCGATGCCGGACAAGCATTCGCCCATTCCAAGGAGCGGTGACGCAGTATTGGCGGGAAAAGAGCCGGAGGATGTGCGATGAGCGGGATGTTAAACAGGCTCTGTGCCCGGAAGGGAGGGTTTTTCCTGTTCCCTGAGAGGTTGCTTTTGCGGCTGCGCGAGGCTTTCGGGCAGACCTTTTTTCCGCAGCGAACCTGCGTTTGCTGCGGTGCGCTTGGCGTGGAGCCGGTTTTGTGCCCGGCCTGCCAAAAAAAGATGACGGAGCTTGCCGTCTGCTCCCTTTGCGCTTCTTTTACAGAGCCGGGGCAGCTTTTTTGCCGTTTTTGCCGGGCCGGAGAGAAAAAGCCCTTTGAGGCAGCCGTGGCGGCCATGCCCTATCAAGGGCTTTTGCGCAAAAACATCCACCGCTTCAAATATGGCGGAAAGGCCTGGCTGCGCAGGCCCTTTGCCGACATGGTTTGCCGCAAGGTGAAGCTGGCCTGGCCGGAGGTCAAATTCGACTTGGCGGCGGCCGTGCCCGTGCACGCCAACCGCTTACGGCAGCGCGGGTATGATCAGGCGGAGCTTTTCGGCGAACTGGCGGCGGCGGAGTTGGACACGCCCTTTGCCCCCGGGCTTTTGCTGCGCGTCAAGGATACGCCCCCTTCGGCCGGTTATAAAAAGGCCGAGCGCAGGATTCTTATGCGGGATGCCTTCGCACCGGGAAAAGGGCAGGCCGCAGGTGCGAAAATATTGCTGCTCGACGACATCTACACCACCGGAGAGACGGCCAAGGCCTGCTCCGAGTGCTTGCTCAAGATGGGCGCCGCGCAGGTTTGGGTGGCGACAATTGCCGCCACGGCGTTGCGCTGATCCGCCGGAAATCTACAAGTTTTTCGCCGGAAAAACGGGCAAAGCACAATTTTCGGAGGGTTTTTAGCAGGTTATTAACAGGGTTATCCACATTATCCACATAACGTGCTCCCCACTGGCGCGAATTCTCTTCCCTTTTTCGACAGCATTTTTAGCCGGGCCGCGGGGGCGCCGCGAGGAAAGAAAAAATTTTTTTGCAGGATATTTCACTAATTTCTGGAAATGTTATATTCGGCCCGAAAAAACGCGAGGAGTGAGGCATATGAAAATTACGGTCAAGGGCAGAAACCTGGAAGTTACTCCGGCATTGCGGGACTATTTGGAAAAACGCCTGAACAAGTTCGACAAGCTGATGGATGTTGACGAGGCCGTGGTCGTTTTGCAGGTCAACAAAGAACGCCACAAGGCCGAGGTGACGCTTTCGGCGGACAACCGCATCCTGCGCGGCGAGCAGGAAGGTTATGACATGTATGCCTGCATAGACAGCGTGGCGGAAAAGCTGGAAAACCAGTTCGGCAAATATAAAAGCCGCCTTTCCAAAAAAGGGCGCGGCAACAAGGAACTGCCCGCGGCGGCATATGAGGCCCTGGCCGAAGACGCGGTCATCCGCATCAAGTCTTTTTCTTTGAAGCCGATGAGCGCAGAGGAAGCCGTCATGCAAATGAACCTGCTGGGGCACGCCTTTTTCGCCTTCACCAACGAGGAAAGCAGTCAGGTCAATGTCGTTTATCAGCGCAAGGACGGCGGCTTCGGCCTGTTGGAGCCTGAGAAATAGGGCTTTTGCCGCGGAGGGGCCACAAAACCCCTCCGCTTGCTTTTGTCTGTGAATAAATGGTATAATACTATTTTCTTATTAAGAAAGAGAATGGAGGCGCAGTTTTGGCAGGATTTTTTAGCGCGTTGTTTGACGACAACGCCAGAGATATCAAGAAATATTCCAAGGTGCTGACGATAATCGGCGGTTATGAAGAGCGGTTGAGCCGGCTTTCCGGCGAGGAGCTGGCCGCCATGACGACTCGCTTTAAAGAAAGGCTGGCTGCCGGCGAGCACGTGAACGCTTTCTTGCCGGAGGCTTTCGCCGTGGTGCGAGAGGCCTCGAAACGCGTTTTGGGCATGCGGCATTTCGACGCGCAGATGATCGGGGCCATGGCTCTGCATGACGGGCGCATTGCGGAGATGAAAACCGGCGAAGGGAAAACCTTGGTGGCCACGGCCGCCGTTTATCTCAATGCCCTGACTGGCCGGGGCGTGCATGTGGTGACGGTCAACGACTATCTGGCGCGCCGCGACAGCGAGTGGATGGGCCGCGTTTATAAATTTCTCGGCCTTTCCGTCGGCCTGGTGGTGCACGGCTTAAATGCCGCCGAAAAGAGAGAGGCCTATGCCGCCGACATCACCTATGGCACGAACAACGAATTCGGCTTCGATTACCTGCGCGACAATATGGCCCCTCATCCCTCGCAGATGGTGCAAAGGCCGCTCTTTTATGCCATAGTGGACGAGGTTGACAGCATCCTGATAGACGAGGCGCGCACCCCGCTTATCATCTCCGGCCCTTCGGATAAGCCCACCCAGCTATATTATCAGGTGGCGCGCATCATCCCCAAGCTGCGGAAAGAAGAAGATTATACGGTGGATGAAAAGGCCCGCACCGCCGCGCTCAACGAAAGCGGCGTGGCCAGGGTGGAAAAAATGCTCAACGTGGAAAATCTCTATGACCCGCAGAACACGGAAATCAGCCATCACGTCAACCAGGCCTTGAAGGCCCACGCCCTTTTCCGGCGCGACCGCGACTATGTGGTGAAGGAGGGGCAGGTCATCATCGTGGACGAGTTCACCGGGCGTCTGATGTTCGGGCGGCGCTATAGCGAAGGGTTGCATCAGGCCATCGAAGCCAAGGAAAACGTCAAGATCGAGCGCGAATCGCAGACTCTGGCCACGGTGACTTTTCAGAACTATTTCCGCATGTATGAAAAGCTGGCCGGCATGACCGGCACGGCCAGCACCGAGGAGGACGAATTCCGCAAGATCTATAAGCTGGACGTGGTGCAGGTGCCGACCCATCTGCCCATGATCCGCACAGATTTCCCCGACACCATATATCGCACGGAAAAGGGCAAATATCTGGCCGCGGTGGAAGATATAAAAGAGGAGCACGCCAAGGGGCGGCCCGTGCTGGTGGGCACGGTCTCCATCGAAAAATCGGAACTGCTTTCTGAGCTGCTGCGCAGAAACGGCGTCCCGCACCAGGTGCTTAACGCCAAGCACCACGAAAAAGAAGCGCAGATCGTGGCGCAGGCGGGGCGCAAGCTGGCCGTGACCATCGCCACCAATATGGCCGGGCGCGGCACCGACATCCTCTTGGGCGGCAACCACGAGGTTTTGGCCAGGGAGGAAATGGCCAGGCACGCCGAC
>WRDJ01000117.1 GCA_009783495.1 Clostridiales bacterium
AAGTTCATCGCCGCCGTTTTCCGCAACCCGCGCCTTCTGGAAGCGACGCATACTCACCTGCAAAAGAACGACGGGCTGATGCTCGGCATTTGCAACGGCTTCCAGGCCCTGATCAAGCTGGGCCTTTTGCCCTACGGCGAGATCCGCCCGCTCACGGAGGATTCCCCCACCCTCACCTTCAACAGCATTGGGCGGCATATCTCCTGCATCGGCAGAACCAAAGTCGTTTCCAAACTCTCCCCTTGGTTTTCCGAATGTTCCATGGATGAGATATATCATATCGCACTTTCTCATGGGGAGGGGCGTTTCGTGGCGCCGCCGCAGGAACTGGCGCGCCTGATCGCGAACGGGCAGGCGGCCACGCAATATGTTGATATGGCGGGAAGGCCCGCCGCCGCCATGCCGGATAACCCCAACGGCTCTCTGGCGGCCATCGAGGGCATAACCAGCCCGGACGGGCGCGTTTTGGGTAAAATGGGGCATAACGAGCGCATGGGGGCCTTTGTGGCGCAAAACATTCCAGGGGAGAAGAACCAACCCATTTTCCTGGGCGGCGTGAAATATTTCGCCTGAAAAATATTTTGGAGCGGTAATCATGAACGGGAAACACATCTTTGAAAGCAACAGGGCCGCCTGGAACCAGGCTTTGGAATATCATCAAAAGGCGAGGGGCAATTCCCTGCAAAGCGGTTTCGCCGGCCCCGCTTTCACAACTTTAAACAGGGATTGCGACGGCATTTTGCTCGAAAAGCTGCATGAGCTTGGCCTCGGCGGCAAAACCATAGCGCAAATTCCCTGCAACAATGGCCGCGAATTGCTCTCTCTTATGGGGTTGGGCGCGCAAGAGGCGGTCGGGTTCGACATTTCCGACGCCGCTGTTCTGGAAGCGCGGCAGCTTGCCGGAATCGCCAAGCTGAACGCGAAATTTGTGCGAACGAATGTCTTGGAAATCGGCGGGGAATATGACGGTTATTTTGATTTTATCTATATATCCGAGGGCTCACTGTAGTGGTTTCCCGATTTGAACGAATATTTCTCGATCGTAAGCAGGCTTTTGAAGCAAAATGGAAACGTCCTGGTTTTTGAGATCCACCCTTTCGCCTATCTTTTTGAAAACGGCATTGACCCTGAAAAACGGGGTTTTGACCCCGCACTTTCATATTTCGCCCAGGGCCCGCACGGCTATGAGGACGGCCTCGATTATGTGGGCGGGGTTCAATATGAGGCGAAAGAGTGCTTTTGGTTCATGCACAAAATGTCGGACATAATAAAAGCCGTGCTGCAAAACGGCATCGAAATTGAGGGATTTGAAGAATATAACCTGGAAATGGCAAATAATCCCGAACTAATGACTTGCGGCAAATTCCCGTTAAGCTATATCCTCACCGGGAAAAAGAAATAGTTGCTTTTCACATTATAAAAGAGGCGCGGAAGTTTTCCGCGCCTCTTTTATAATGCTCTCTAAATTCGTTTCACCGTTCCATCGGCTTTGTGTCCAATTCCGTGCGCAGAAAAAATTTGATTTCTTCGACGTCTTCTTTGTCAGCAGGCAGGTCCTGATGCCGCGTGAAATACGCAATGATCAGAGTAATCAGGCATAGACCCATAAACAACCCCCAAATGAGAAGCGGTGACGGGTGGCCCGAAGGATTCAGAGTGCCTGTCTTAACCCATACTCCATAGCTGAAAAAGAGACCAATAAGCGTCCAGAAGGCAGCGAGCCATGCATACCGCAATAACACCGAGCGGAAATTGGGCGCCCGGAAACGCCCCTTGATCAAGGTTCCCCCGTCGCGTTCGGCAAGCGTTCCGCTAAATTCGGAGGGTTGGTGCCCGCGTCCAAGGCGAAATTTCTCATAGCAGAGGACTACTTTATCTTCGCGGCAACTTCCGCGCACCCCTGAAGAAAACCACTTGGGCCTTTGCGCAGAGATCTTACGCGCGACTTCCTCTCTCGGCAGAGGCGACCAGTAAATATGCTCGGGCTCTTTCATCATCCAACCCCTTACTCGCCGCGGTTTTTCCTGATCCGTTTTTTACGCAGCCATAGGATGCCGAAGAGGATGATGAGGGGGATCGAGCAAACCAGCACCGCGATGAGGATATATTGTACGATGGTCACCAGAATGGTGATCACGCCGACAAAACCGTTTTTGATCAGGTATCCCATGTCGCTGAAGCTCAGGGCGCTCCAGTTGATGTCCTTCTTGATTTTTGTCGGGTCGTTCTCCTGGCGGATGTTGAGGGTGACCGTGGCCATGCCCACCTGGCTGTCCCACAGTTTGAGCTTGCCTTTGAGCGCCTCTATGTCCTCGGTTATTCTGTCTATATGGTTTTGGACGTTCATGATTTCGTTGATGGTTTTAGCCTCGTCCAGCAGGGCGGAATACGCCTTCAGGGATTCTTCCTTCGCTTGCAGCCTGATTTGCACGTCGTAATAGCTTTCCGTGATGTTCTGCGTGTTAATCGAACTGTTAATCACTTCGCCGTTGTCCCCGGCAAATTTCATGAAGTCGTCCAGCTTTTGCGGGGGGATTTTGAAAACGGCGGTGACGACGGAATATGCCGTGAAATGTTTGATGTCGTTGCTGTGGACATAGCCGCCCAGGCCGCCGGCATAGGCCGTCAGGGCGTCGTATAAGGCGACTGAATCCTTGGCCTGGATATCCATTTTGGCGTTGCGGATGAGCTTTTGCTCGAACTGGGTCTGCTCCGCGGTCAGCGGCGGGCCGTTGCCGGGATCGGAGGGCTCGCCGGGATAATAGCCCCCTCCTTCATAATCGGAGTCATAACCGGGCTCGGGGGCGCGGCAGGCCGCGGCCAGGCACAGGGTGAAGAGCAGGATGAGGATAATCGCCAACTTACCGTGTTTGTTCATGGTTTCGCCTCCTTAAATTTTTTGCGCCGGGCATCCCGGCATGGTGAATCCGGTAAACAGGAAAAATTACTTATTATGTTAGACTTGGAAAACGATGGAAAAGTTCCGGCGGCCCGAATAAAACGGCCTTGCCTCCGGCGGTCCTGAATTTAGCGGTAACGCTCCCGGCAAAGAGACACAATCTCAAAAACCAGCTTCTTCACCGCTTTCCGCACCGCAGGGTGAATTTTTTCGCCGAAATCGGTGGAGTGGGGCTGCACGCCGATGATTAGCTCGGAGCAGCCGGTTTCATTGCGCAGATAGTTTATCACGATGGGCAAGGGCAGCATATGGGTGCTGAAAGAAACCCCCTTGATGGCGGCTTCCTCAATGGCGGCGCTCTCCCCCGGCTTGAGCCCCAGGTGGGCCGCGTCTATGACGAGAAGGCGCGCGGGGCGGAAATCCTTGATTTGGCCGGTGAAGTTTTCCGGCGCAGTGGAGGCGGCGAGTACCAGAATGTCGGCGCAGGCGGCCAATTCCTTTTGCAGAAGCCGGGCGGCTAGCATCCCTGCGGCGTCGTCCCCGCGCAAAAGCGAACCGACCCCCATGACGGCCAGCCGCTTCCCGTCCAAAAAGCCGCGCAAAGCTTCAGTTGTGTCCGGCGTCAAAGGTCAATCCTCATTTTATCGCGGGTCAATTCCGCCAGTTCGATATGCGGGGTCAGCGAGAGGGAGTTCTTGCGGCAGGAATCAATGCACTGACCGCAAAAAATGCAAAGATCCAAATCAAGAAGCGCCTGAAATTTTTTCTCCTCTTTGGTGCCGATATTGTTTATGAGCAGGGCGTTGGTGGAGCAATCCTTGACGCAAAGCTGGCAGCCGATGCAGGTGCCCGCGTCGAATTTCAGCTTGCCGCGATAGTCGGGTTCTATCTTCAGCTCGCCCGCCGGATATGGGATGGTGGCCGTCTTTTTATAAAGCCCGGTTAAGGCGGTCCCCAAAATCTTGCCGGGTCTCTTCTTCACTTATAAAACCCCTTTCAGCAAAAGATTTATCAAAACCTGCAAAAGCGCCAGCGGGGTGAGATATTTCCAGCAGAAGGTCACCATTTGTTCGATGCGCAGGCGGGCCATGACGGTGCGGAAAACGATCAGGATGAAGAGCAAAACCAAGGTTTTGGCCAGATAGAGCAAAAAGCCTATGAAGGGGTTGGCGACATAAAGCGGGAAAAAGACGGCGGAAATGAGG
>WRDJ01000118.1 GCA_009783495.1 Clostridiales bacterium
ACGAACTGGTGCAGGAGGGCATCCACAGCAAAGCCTATTATATGCCGGAAAGCGCCCAGATGAAGCTGCAGGAGACCCTGCAAAGGATCGTCAACGACGGCGGCGGCGGATTGATCTGCATCATCATATGAGCCGGGAAGGAGCATATGACACAACGAAAGGGGCCGCTTGGAAAATATCAAAAAAGCGGCCCCCTTTTGTGATATTTTTTAAAATTTTTGTATAGATTTTGCTTTAATATTGTGATAATATATGTAATAATATAATAATCAAAAAAGTCAGGAGGATGCGAATATGTACTTAGTGCTGAGCGCCCCGGATTATCCTACCGGTTGGATCGTCATCGTTATTTTTTTACTTATCGTGATTGCCATCATGTATTATCTTATCCCCAGGCTCAACAAAAAACGCTTCGCCGCGCAGCCGGAAATGAACGTCCCGGCCAAGGTCGCGGAGAAGTGCCTCAGAGGGCATGAAACGATCCATAATGTGACTTTTGAATTGGACGGAGGCAAAAAGCTCACCTTCGACCTGAGCGAAGAGCAGTATAACGCCCTCGCAGAAGGGGCTTCCGGAATTCTGACTTATAAAAAGGCAGAAAACGTGCTCCATAAAGAGGTAGACCTGTTTTTGGGGTTTGCCTTGGGGCAGAATCCCGAGGCTTGAGGCTGTCAGAACCACGGCAGGGGACTTAATAACCTTTGTTCCCGGCGCGGCGGCCATGCGGCCGCGGGGTTTTTTCTCTGTTTGTTCTAAAAAATATACAATAATAAAAACGAAAGAGGCGGAAATGGATATTCCAAGCATAAAAATCGGCATTATCGGTCTGGGCGTGGTGGGCGGCGGCGTGGTTGAGGTTTTGCGCCAAAACGCCGACCTCATCGCTTTGCGCGCCGCGGCGAAAATCGAACTTGTTCGCGCGGCCGACCTGCAAGTTGAAAAAGCCACGGCTATTCTGGCGCAGCTTGGTTTGCCTGATGTGCCCGTCAGCGCCGACTGGCGCGAGGTGGTCTCTGACCCGCAAATAGACATCGTGGTGGAGCTGGCCGGGGGCGTGGAAATGCCCCGGCAGGCCGTCAGCGCCGCTTTGGCCAACAAAAAAACCGTGGTCACGGCCAATAAGGATATGATGGCCTCCTGCGGCGGCGAACTTTTGCGCTTGGCCGAGGAAAACGGCGCCGACCTTTTCTTTGAGGCCAGCGTGGCCGGGGGCATCCCGATCATCCAGGCCGTGAAGGAAAGCCTGGCCGCCAACCGCATCCGGCAGTTGATGGGCATCCTAAACGGCACCAGCAACTATATCCTGACGCAGATGACGGAGAACGGCAGCTCCTTTGAGACGGCCCTGGCGCAGGCGCAGGCCCTCGGTTACGCCGAGGCCGACCCCGTAAACGACGTGGAGGGCTATGACGCGGCGCGCAAAATCGCCATCCTTTCTTCCATCGCCTTTAACACCAGGATCAACGAGAGCATGGTGCCGGTGGAAGGAATCGGGAAGATCAGCGATTGGGACATCACCTATGCCAAAGAGTTCGGCTATGTCATCAAATTGCTCGGCCTCGCCCAGGAAACGGAAGAGGGCGTGGAGGTGCGCGTGCATCCCGCGATGATCCCCCTCTCCCATCCCTTGGCTGCGGTGCGCCATTCCTATAACGCGGTTTTCGTCAACGCCTTCCCGCTGGAAAAAGCCATGTTTTATGGCCGGGGCGCGGGCGGATTGCCCACGGCCAGCGCCGTGCTGGGAGACGTCGTGAACGCCGCGCGTAATATCATAAGCAACGGCAGGGGCCGCTGGGCCTGCACCTGCTTCCTCGACAAGGCGGTAAAACCGCTTGATGAGACGCAAAGCAAATATTATATCCGCATCAGCGCCTTCGACCGGCCGGGCGTTTTCGCCGCCATCACCGGGGAGCTGGCCAAACAGTGCATCAGCATAGACTCGGTGATCCAGAAGCGCCGCCTTTCCCAGGAAAGCGCAGAGATCGTCATCATCACCCACAAGGTTAGGCACAAAAATATGGCCCTGGCCCTGAAAAAGACGGAGGGGCTGGCCGACGTGATGAAGGTGGAAAACGTCATCCGGGTCGAGGTCAGCTTGGATTGAACCTGAGAAAGGGCGGCGTTTCGCGATGAGAAAAGCGCTTTTCTTGGCGCTCATCCTGCTTATGGCGCTTTCCCTTGCGGCTTGCGGCAAAACGGACGTCAAGGCGGGCGACGCCATACAACTCGGCGGGATCGGCTGGCTTGTGCTTGATGTGAAGGACGGCAGGGCTCTCGTTATAAGTGAGAAAATTTTTGAAAACCAGGCGTATCATGCACCATCGGGAACCATAACCTGGGAGAATTGTTCTTTGCGGGAATATCTGAACGGGGAGTTTTTTGACAGCACTTTCTCGGCGGAGGAAAAAAAGAAAATCGTTGAAACAGTCTTGAAAAACGATGATAACCAGTGGTATGGCACCCAGGGCGGCAACGGCACCGCCGACAAGGTGTTTTTATTGAGCATAGAGGAAGTCGTGCAATATTTCGGCGACAGCGGGCTCTTGACCGACAGACCGGAGGGCGGCCCTGAAGCCATATCCGACGAATATGATTCCGCGCGCATCGCGGTGGAAAAGGACTCTGAGGAGGCTTCATGGTGGTGGCTGCGTTCGCCCGGCCATGCTGAGTGCGGCGCCGCCCGTGTCTCTGACGGCGGCGATATCTATCTCGGCGGCGCCGGCTGTGTTTACAATTGTTACGGCGTTCGCCCCGCAATGTGGATCAAGCTGTGATTCTGAAAAACAAATTAGGAGGCAAAAGAGACAAAGTGCCAATAATAGTACAAAAATACGGCGGCAGTTCGGTGGCCGATGCGGAGCGCATGAAGCGCGTGGCCGCCCGGATCATAGAAAAACATGGGCAAGGCTTTCAGATGGTGGTGGTGGTTTCGGCTATGGGCGACGTCACCGACGACCTGATAGAAACGGCCAAACGCCTCTCCGCTTCCCCGCCGCAGCGTGAGATGGATATGCTTCTGGCCACCGGCGAACAACAATCGGCGGCATTGCTCGCCATGACACTTTGCGAAACGGGTCAACCGGCGCTTTCCCTATCCGGGCCGCAAGCAGGGGTTATCAGCGACGGCGTTTTCGGCAAAGCCAGAATCCGCCGCATCGAAACGGAAAGAATACGCAAAGAACTGGATGAGGGCAAGATCATCGTGGTGGCCGGGTTTCAGGGGCTGGATGACAACGGCGACGTCAACACTTTGGGGCGCGGCGGCTCCGACACCACGGCGGCGGCCCTAGCCATCGCTTTGCAGGCCGAAGCTTGCGAGATTTTCACCGACGTGAGCGGCGTCTATACCGCCGACCCGCGTTTTGTCCCCCGAGCGCGCAAGCTGGATTCCGTTTCTTATGACGAAATGCTGGAAATGGCCTCGCTGGGAGCGGGGGTTTTGCATCCGCGCAGCGTGGAGCTGGCCAAACAATTCGGGATGAAGCTGACCGTGAGATCCAGCTTCAATAATGAAGAAGGCACAGTCGTGCGGGAGGAGCAGAATATGCCGGGAGAATTGGAAAAAGAGAGCTTGGTTTGCGGCGTGGCCAAGGATCTTGATGTGCTGAAATTCACTATCTTCGGGGTCAAGGACGCGCCGGGGCAAGCCGCCGCCATCTTTTCCCCCTTGGCCGCGGCACAGGTCAACGTGGATATGATCGTGCAGAGCGGCGCTGCCAATCATCTGCAGGATATTTCCTTCACCACCGGCAAGGCGGATAAAGGCAAGGCGGTGAAGGTGCTGGAATGCTTTATTGCCAATGCGGGCGCCGAGCGTTATAAGATCGAGGAAAATGTGGCTAAACTTTCCATCGTGGGTGCTGGCATGATCAGCCGCCCCGGCGTGGCCGCCAAAATGTTCGGGGTGCTGGCAGAGACCGGCTGCAATATCAATATCATCTCCACCTCGGAGATCAAAATTTCCTGCATCATCGAAGCCGAAAAAGCGGCCGCGGCCGCCGGGGCCCTGCATACGGCCTTTGGCCTGGACGCGCAATAGGCCGCAAATAGAACTTGACAAAGCACCGG
>WRDJ01000119.1 GCA_009783495.1 Clostridiales bacterium
GCCCGGTTCCGGCCCGGTGGGCGTGAAAAAAGACCTCGTGCCCTTCCTGCCGTCTCCGCGCATTGAGCTTGCTGACGGGAAATACCGTTTCAACGACGAACTGCCGCTTTCGGTCGGCCGCCTCAAGGCTTTCTACGGCAACTTCCTCGTCATGGTGAAGGCCTATTGCTATATTCTCTCGCTGGGCGCGCAAGGTCTGCTCGCGGCTTCGCAGGGGGCGGTGCTGAACGCTAACTATGTGCTGAACGCCCTGAAAGAGAAATATCATTTGCCCTATCAGCGCATTTGTATGCACGAATGTGTGCTTTCCGGCAAGAGGCAGAAAGAGCACGGCGTCTCCACTCTGGACGTGGCCAAGCGCCTGCTCGATTTCGGTTATCATCCGCCCACCATATATTTCCCTCTCATCGTGGAGGAAGCCCTGATGATCGAACCGACCGAATGTGAAAGCCGCGTCACGCTCGACGAATTCATCGCCGCTTGCCTGTTGATTGCTGAAGAGGCCGAACGCGCCCCCGAACTGGTGAAGGGCGCGCCTTACACCACCTTTGTGCGCCGCCTGGACGAGGCTGCCGCAGCGAGAACGCCGGTTTTGCGCTGGAAGAAGGGTTGAATCAGGCAAAAAAAGGAGAAGAAAATGAAATATTGCGGCGCCGTGCTTTCCGTGGAAGACGTGAATTTGTCAAGAAAATTCTATGAAGAGCTGTTCGGGCTGGAGGTCTTTCAGGATTACGGCATAAATATCTCTTTTAGCGGCGGCTTATCCCTGCAGCAGGATTTTGCCCGGCTTTTGGGTTTTCCAAAAGGGAAAACGCTGAACGAACCACATAATATGGAATTATGCTTCGAGGAAGAGGATTTCGACGGCTTCGTCAAAAAGCTCGGACAGCTCCCCGGCCTGCGCTTTTTGCACGGCGTCAGGGAGCATGGCTGGGGGCAGCGCGTGATCCGCTTTTACGACCCGGACGGCCACCTCATCGAAGTGGGCGAGAACATGAAAATGGTGGTTGCGCGCTTTTTGGCCGCCGGATTGTCCATGCAGGAAACCGCGCAAAGGATGGATGTCTCTGTTACGGCTCTGGAGGTTCTTTTGCGGGCTTGAACCCGGTTCAGGCAGCCCCTTTCCCGGTCACACGCCGGTCACATAACAGAGATCAGAGGTCATAAGACAGAGAACAGAGGAAAGAAGGCGGGCGAAAAACCACGCCGGTGACGCAAGCCGGCCAACTTTATGCAGTTTAAAACCGGCTCGACCGGTAATAATAGATAAGCGCTTCCGGCAGAAGAAGGAGGAAAACGGTGTTCTCAGTCAGGCCGCTTACGGCTTCGCCTCAGGAAAATATGTTTAACCACCTGCTCTCTGTGGGCGCCAGCGCCGCCGGGGCCGCTTATATGCGGGACAAGGGGGTTTTCTATACCTTGCGCGTGGACGGGCTTATACCAGCGGCGGCGCGCATCCTCAAGCAGGAGATGCTTTCCCGCGGCGGCGAATGCGCGCTGCATGAGAAGGCGCTGACTGGGGAGAGCGGCCTTTCCCCGGCCTTGCTGATGGGCACGGAAAGGCAATTTAAGGAGCTTTGCCGCAAGCTGGCCATGCAGCAATTCTCTCTGCCGCGTTTGGCCGAGGAGATTTTGCTCGTTTTGAAAAACCTGGAAAAACGGGAGTTCGTTGTGCCGTATAATGGGGGAGAACTGGTCTTGGGCGAAAGAGCCGCCGTCATGGGCATCCTCAACGCGACGCCGGATTCCTTTTCCGACGGCGGGGCCTATGCGGAACCCGGCGCGGCCATCGCGCATGCACTAAAAATGCAGGAACAGGGCGCAGCCATCATAGACTTGGGCGGGGAGAGCACCCGGCCCGGCTTCCTCCCGGTGGGGGCGGACGAGGAAAAAAGGCGTGTCCTGTCGCTGATCGCCTCCTTAAAGCCGCTTTTGAAAATCCCCGTTTCTATTGATACAAGCAAGGCGGAGGTGGCGGAAGCGGCGCTTCTGGCCGGGGCTTCCATAATCAACGATCAGGGCGGCCTGCAAAAAGATTCGCACATGACCGCGCTCGCCGCCGCCTCGGGCGCGCCAGTGGTGATCATGCACAATCCCGAAAGCGAAACCCCGCAAGACGGTGACCTGATGGGGGATATGATCGCCTTTTTCCGCCGCTCCATAGAACTGGGCTTGGCGGCGGGTATGCGGGAAAACCAGTTTATCCTCGACCCCGGCTTGGGCTTCAAGAAAACTGGGCGGCAGAACTTTCAGGTTGTGGCGCGCCTTGCGGAATTGCGCTGCCTGGGCCTGCCCGTTCTGGCCGGGCCTTCCAGGAAATCCTTCATGGGGGGGCTTTTGGGCCTGCCGCCCGCCGAATTGGATTCTGCCAGCGCCGCAGTCGCGGCCTTATGCGCGGCCAACGGGGCGCATTTGCTGCGCCTGCATGAGGTTGGCAGAGGGGTGCAGGCGGCCAAAATCGCCGGAGCGGTGCTTGGACGCTAAACCACAAGAAAGGAAGGACTCCGCTATGGATAAAATAATTTTCCCGCGCCTGAGCTTTTTGGGCCGGCACGGATATTATGAAGAGGAACGGCGGGCCGCCCAGCCCTTCGGCGTTTCTCTGGAAATCGAGCTGGATTTATGCGCGGCGGCCGCGACGGACGACCTGGGCCAAAGCGTGGATTACGCTTATTTTTATCATGCGGCGCGGCGGCGGGTGGAGGAGACCACCTGCCTGCTTCTTGAGACTTTGGCGCAGAATATCGCCGGGGACATTCTGGCGCGGGAAAAGGTGCGCGCCGTCAAGATCACGCTCACCAAGGAGCAAGCCCTTTTCGACGGCAAGGCGGTGGCGGCGGCGGTCTCGCTGGAAAGGCGCAAGGGCGAATGACGGAGAGAGGGAAAGAGCGGGTTTGGCTGTCTTTGGGCGGCAATTTGGGCGGCCGCTGGGAAAATCTGCGCCGGGCGCTTTCCCTGATGCGGGAAAAAGGCCTGGAAATCACGCGCAAATCCTCGCTTTATGAAAGCGAGCCGCAGGGTTACGAAGCGCAGGGCCGGTTTTATAACGCGGCGGCGGAGCTTTTCACGCAACTTTCACCCATGCAGTTGCTGCGCCTTTTACAGGGAATCGAGAGTGAGATGGGGCGTGTGCGGGAGACGCGCTGGGGCCCGCGCGTCATAGACCTGGACATCCTGCTCTTCGGCGAGCGGGTTATCAGCTCTCCGGAGCTTGTCATCCCCCATTATGCCCTGCGCGAACGCTCTTTCGTGCTGATGCCGCTGGTCGAGCTGGAGCCGAACCTGCTGATTCCGGGGGCGGGCGCGGCGGCGCGGCTTTTGCCGCTCTGTCCCTCTTTGGGCATAAGAAAGGTCTGCGGTCCCGAAGAATGGTAATATTTAGAAGGAGTTCATTATGCAGATCATTCACAGCGTACAAGAAATGATTGAACAGGCCCGCAGGTGGAGGAACGAGAGGCGCTCCGTCGCCTTGGTTCCCACTATGGGTTTTTTGCACGAAGGCCACCTTTCTTTGGCGCGCCTGGCCCGCGAGGAAGCGGGAGTGGTGGTGATGAGCATTTTCGTCAACCCCGCGCAGTTCGGCCCCCATGAGGATTTCGCCTCATATCCCCGCGATTGGGAACGCGATTTGCGGCTGGCCGAAAACTGCGGGGTGGATTGCCTTTTCGCGCCCTGCGCCGCGGAGATGTACCCGGAGGGATACGGCACCTTCGTCGAGGTAGGCGAACTGGGTAAATACCTGTGCGGGGCCTCGCGCCCGGGCCATTTCCGGGGCGTGGCCACGGTGGTATGCAAGCTTTTCAATATCGTGCAGCCCAAAATTGCGGTTTTCGGGCAGAAGGACGGGCAGCAGGCGGCCATCCTGCAAAAAATGACGGAGGATCTCAACCTGCCCGTGATCATAAGAAAAGCGCCCATAGTGCGGGAGGCCGACGGTTTAGCCATGAGTTCCCGCAATATCCGCTTGAGCGCGGAAGAGCGCCGGCAGGCGGCTTGCCTTTTTCAGGCGCTCTTGCTGGGAAAACGCCTGATAGAGGCGGGGGAGCGCGACGC
>WRDJ01000120.1 GCA_009783495.1 Clostridiales bacterium
GGATATTTTTTCCGAGGAAGGCGTTTGGAACGTCCCGCATATTGACGCCGCGCAAACCGACTTGCTGCTGATTGTGCCCGCCACGGCCAATATCATCGCCAAAGCCGCCGCTGGGCTGGCCGACGACCTGCTTTCCGCGGCGCTCTTGGCCACCAAAGCGCCCGTGCTGCTGGCCCCGGCCATGCACGTCAATATGTATGCCGCCGCCGCCACGCAGGCCAATATCGCAAGCCTGCGTCAAAGGGGTTTCCGTTTCATCGAGCCGGGGGAAGGCCGCCTGGCCTGCGGGAGTTACGGCAAAGGCCGTCTGGCGGATCTGGAATTGATAAAAGAGGCCATAGAGCGGGTTTTATCGCAAAACGCTTCCTGGAGCGGCGTGCGTGTTCTGGTGACGGCCGGCCCCACCCGGGAAAACCTTGACCCCTTGCGTTATCTTTCCAACCGTTCTAGCGGCAAAATGGGTTATACCTTGGCCGAAGCGGCGCGCGCGCGCGGCGCTCAGGTGACTTTGGTGAGCGGGCCGGTGGCTTTACCGCCGCCTCTGGGCGTGGATTTGCTGCGCGTGGAGAGCGCCGAAGAAATGTATCAAGCGGTTTGGCAGGCCTACGGGCAGTCGGACGTCGTGATAGCGGCGGCGGCCGTGGCGGATTTCCGCCCTGAAACTCCTTCCGCCTCGAAAATCAAAAAAAATGCCGCCCCGCAGAGAATCAAACTTGCCGTCAACCCAGACATCCTGGCCTCGCTGGGCCGGGAAAAAGGCGGGAGGATTCTGGCCGGCTTCGCCGCCGAAACGGAGAACCTTTTGCAATCCGCCCAAAGCAAGCTGGCGGAGAAAAACCTCGACCTCATAATGGCCAACGATGTGTCGGCGCCCGGCGCCGGCTTCGACTGCGACACCAATATCGTCACCTTGGTCGAAGCCAGCGCGGTGAAGGAGTTTCCCAAAATGAGCAAGCAAGAACTGGCGGGAAAAATCCTCGATTATATAAGCCGGATGGATTGCTTTGTTGAAAAATTCCGGCGCTAAATTTCCCCTTGACATGGAAAAAGATGCGGGTTATACTGAATTATAAATTGAATATGGACAAGGTTGAAGAGGAAGCCCGGGATGCGCCGGTACTGTCTCAGCAACCGTGAAACCAACGAACGGGTCAATATGCCACTTGAAGCGAACTTCGCGGATGGGAAGGCGGCCTCATTAGGAAAAACCCGCGCGAGCGGGCAAATGGGTTAAGTCGGAATACTCTCGTCTTGCCGTTGAACCGAATGCTGCCCCTGAGGCTGGGCCGGCATAGTTTATTCGCTGTGGGGCGGAACCATTCGCCGTCAAAGCGGATGGTTATGTCGGAGCGCGTTTGGCGTCCCCGGCTTTTTTAAATTCCCGGCACCGAAAATCAAATTATCAGGAGGGCAAAAAAATGTTCAAGTATTTCACTTCAGAATCCGTAACCGAAGGTCACCCAGACAAAATGGCGGATCAAATTTCCGACGCCATTCTTGATTCGATCATCGCCCAAGACAAAAGCTGCCGCGTGGCCTGTGAGACCTTCGTCACCACCGGCATGGTTTTTGTGGCCGGGGAAATCACCACCAACTGCTATGTTGACATCCCCAATATCGTGCGCGCCACCGTGCGCGACATCGGTTATACCCGGGCCAAATACGGCTTCGACAGTGAGACCTGCGCCGTCATAACCTCGATCAAGGAGCAGTCGCAGGACATCGCGCTGGGTGTGGATCAGGCGCTGGAGAAAAAAATGGGCTCCACCGACCAAGCCGCCGCCATCGGCGCGGGCGATCAGGGCATGATGTTCGGCTATGCCTGTGACGAAACACCGGAACTGATGCCCTTGTCCGCCAGCCTTTCCCACGCTTTGGTGCGCCGCTTGGCCGCCGCGCGTAAAAGCATGGAGCTGCCCTATCTGCTGCCGGACGGAAAATCGCAGGTCACGGTGGAATACGGGGCGAACGGCAAACCCAAACGCGTGGATGCCGTCATCATCTCCACCCAGCATAACCCGGATGTGGATATGGAGCAGCTGCGCCAAGACGTCAAAGAGAAGGTCATCAAGGCCGTCATCCCCGCCCATATGATAGATGAAAACACCAGCTATTTCATTAACCCCACCGGGCGCTTCGTCATCGGCGGGCCGCAAGGCGACACGGGTCTCACCGGGCGCAAGATCATTGTTGATACCTATGGCGGCATGGCCCGTCACGGCGGCGGCGCGTTTTCCGGCAAAGACCCGACCAAGGTTGACCGCTCCGCCTCTTATATGGCCCGCTATATGGCCAAAAATGTGGTGGCGGCCGGTCTGGCTTCCCGCTGCGAGATTCAGCTGGCCTATGCCATCGGCGTGGCCGAGCCGGTGTCCCTGATGGTGGAGACCTTCGGCACTTCCACAGTTCCGCAGGAACGCTTGCAGGAGGTTCTGAAGCAGTATTTTGATATGCGCCCCGCCGCCATCATCAGCCAGTTCGGCCTGCTGCGCCCCATTTATAAGCAGGTGGCGGCCTACGGCCACTTCGGGCGCACCGACCTTGATTTGCCGTGGGAGAAGACCGACAAAGCCGCCCTTCTCGCCTCGTCGCTAAAATAGGCGGCGCATTACAGAGGACAGAAACCAGAAAAAGACAGGGCTCCTCGTTAGCACTCTCCCTCACTTTCCTTGCGCTGCTTGCTGAAACCGTGGTATCCAACAAACTGCAGGTTGTTGGGGACTGCGGCAATCAACAAAAAACATATGAAACAGAAAGGTGAAAATCTCAAATGAAAAAAACAGTTTTTTTCCGCACGGCTTTTGTCCTCATAGCCGGCCTTGCTTTGTTATTCTCGTTTGCCGCTTGTAATACGCCTGATAAGGAAGTAGATGCTTTTACAATCACGGACAGTATGGGCCGCGAGGTCGGTTTTAAAGCGACCCCCGCAAGGATCGTCTCCGTTTCCCCGGAAATGACCGAGATCCTCTTCGAGTTGAAGTTGGGCGCGGAAATCGTCGGTACATCCACTTGGTGCGATTGGCCGGAAGCTGCAAAAACCACGGAAAAGATCGGGGATTTCAGCAACCCCAATATAGAGCTGATTACAGCGCTTAACCCCGACGTTGTTTTCATTGCCGGGGGCATACAGGCGGATAATATAATCAGCAAGCTCGGCGAAGCCGGCATCCCCGTCGTCTGCGTATATGCCGAAACGGTGGAGGATGTCCTGACCAATATCGAATTGGTGGGCCGGATAACGGGCCGTGAGGAAGATGCCGCCGCTTTGGTTGCCAAAATGCGCGGAGAGATCGAGGCCGTGCGGGCGAAAGCGCAGGGCCAAACCTCCCCCACGGTTTTTTATGACATAGGAGGAAGCTGGGCCCCCTTTAAAAACAGCTTTATCACCGACGTGATCAAGCTGGCGGGCGGGACAAGCATTTCTGCCGATGTGGAAGGATATTACGGCGAATATTCCACGGAATTATTGTTCGCCGCCGATCCGCAGTTCTATCTGTTTGACAGCTACTGTTTTGAGTATGAGACCCCTCTTGCGACGCGGGATGGCTATGACGGCCTTTCCGCCGTGAAGAACGAACGGGTTTACATAGTGGAAGGCGACTGGATCAACCGCGGCGGCCCGCGCGTCGTGTTGGCCTTGAAACGGCTGTCGGAGCTCTTTTTCCCGGAGGATTAATCTTGAAATATAAGGAGAGGATCCCGCTTGTCAAAGAAATATTTGGTCTGGGCGGGGTTCGCGCTCCTGCCTGTTGGCTTGGTCTTATTGGTGACGGTCGGCCCCGCCGATATCAGCGTGGGGGAGGCCTTCTCGGTGATTCTCTCCAAGCTAAAGTCACCCTTTTCCCAGCCGATGGATTCTGCCTATCGGATTGTCTGGCTGCTGCGTCTGCCGCGCTTGCTCATGGCGGCCTTGGTGGGCGGCGGCCTGGCGGTGTGCGGGGCGGTTTTGCAGGCTTTTTTCCGCAACCCCATGGCTGACCCCTATATCATCGGCCTCTCCAGCGGCGCGGCTTTGGGCACCGCCCTTTCCTATGTCACGGGGGCC
>WRDJ01000121.1 GCA_009783495.1 Clostridiales bacterium
CCCGCCGGAGAGGTGCGGATCCCGCCTTCCAAAAGCGTGGCCCACCGCGCCCTCATCTGCGCCGCCTTGGCCGCGGGGGAGAGTGAAATAATAAATATCGGCGTCTCCCGCGACGTGCAAGCCACCTTGGCCTGCCTGCAAGCGTTGGGCGTGCAGGCGAGCGCGGCGGGGGAGGCCTTGCGTCTGACGGGCGCGGCGCGCGGCGCGCCGGAAAAGGTGAACTTAAACGCCGGGGAAAGCGGCACCACCTTGCGCTTCCTCATGCCCATAGCCGGGCTTTTCGCGCGGGAAGCTCGCTTTTTCGGGGAGGGGCGGCTGCTGCAAAGGCCCTTTGAGGAGTTTTTCGCCGCCCTGCGGGAAAACGGCGTTTCCTGCCGCCATATGGGGGACAAGCTTTTGCTCGAAGGCCGCTTGCAGCCGGGGGCTTATCAACTGGCGGGGGACGTCAGCTCGCAGTTTGTCTCCGGCCTGCTGCTGGCCCTGCCCCTGCTGGAGGGGGATAGCGAAATCGTCTTGAACCCGCCGCTGCAATCCAGGGGCTATGTTGATCTGACGCTGGATGTGATGAAAGTTTTCGGCGTGACGGCGCAAAATCACGAATACGGCCGCTTCGCCGTATCCGGCGGTCAGACCTATCTGCCCCGCGCTTTTGCGGTGGAAGCGGATTATTCCAACGCGGCCTTCTTCCTGGTCGCGGGGGCCCTGGGGCGCGAGGTGGAGTGCCTCGGCCTAAACCCCGGCTCTTTGCAGGGGGACAAGGCCATTCTCAATCTGTTACAAGCCGCCGGCGCGCAGATTTATACAGGGCAGAACGGCGGCCTTTGCGTGAAGGCGGAAAAACTACGCGCGCTGGAAATTGACGTGAGCGATATACCCGACCTAGTGCCGCCGCTCACCGCCCTGCTTTGCTTCGCCGAAGGGCAAAGCCGCCTTTATAATGCCGCGCGCCTGCGCATGAAGGAAAGCGACCGCCTGCGCGCTTTGGCCGTGGAATTCAACAACCTGGGGGCGAAGATCCGCGAAGGGGAGGATTATCTGCTCATCGAGGGCGCGCGGGAACTGCCGGGCGGATGTACGGTGGAAGCGCATAACGACCACCGCATCGCCATGGCTTTGGCCGTGGCTTCCATCCGTTGCCGGGAGAACATCCGGCTTTTGGGCGCGCAAAGCGCCGCCAAGTCTTACCCGGATTTTTGGCAGGATTTTTGCAGAGCAGCGAGGAACTAAAAAAGAACTAAAACGATGAATGGAGGCGACAAAATGAACAATACTCACAATAACAAATCTGAACCGAAAAACTATCTGAAGTTTATATTGTTAGCCGCTATTCCAGCCGTATTGTGTGCACTGCTGTCGTTGGGATATATTGTCGCTGGTGGTGATGGGGCAATGCTTGTCTGGATTCTCCAGTTGTTTTTGACATGGTTTATTTGTCCGGCATATTTTACGGTCTTATATTGGCGCCACACGGTAAAAAAAGACCTCGGCTGGACTGTTTGCATGGCTATTTGTTTATCCATGAACGCGCTCGCAAGTTTGCCGAATTTTATCACATTATCGGCAGTTGGAAAGGCTTTCAAGATTATCAAGAATATTATATATGCGCTGCCGTTTTTTATATTCCCAATGGCTGTTTTGCTGATTGGTCTGTTGGTTGTATGGATCATGCGCAGGCATGAAAAACAACGCAGAGACTAACAATTAGTTTATATGCTTCTTAAAGGAGAAATGTATATGAGCAATGTCTGGGGCAGCGCCCTCAAAATTTCCATTTTCGGGGAATCCCACGGAGAGGGCATCGGCGTGGTGCTCGGCGGCCTGCCGTCGGGCGAGGAGCTTGACCTTGATTTCATCGCGCGGGAGATGAAACGGCGCGCGCCGGGCCGCGGCCCGCTTGCCACGCCGCGCCGCGAGGAGGACGAGGTTGAGATTCTGAGTGGGGTTTTCCGGGGCAAAACCACGGGCGCGCCGCTTTGCGGCTTCATCCGCAACAAAAACGCCCGCTCCGGGGATTATGCACCCAATTTGCTGCGCCCCGGCCACGCCGACCTGACGGCCCATCTAAAATATCACGGGTTCGCCGATTTTCGCGGGGGAGGGCATTTTTCCGGCCGCCTCACCGCGCCCTTGGTTTTCGCCGGAAGCATAGCCAAGATGATATTGCTGCGGCGCGGCGTCACCGTGGGCGCGCATATCAGGAAAATCGGCAATATCTATGACCGGCCCTTCGACCCGTTGAACGAAGAAGCGGGCCTTTTGCGGGAACTGGCCGCGCTGGAGCTGCCCCTGCTCGACCCGGCCGCCGGACTAAAAATGACGGAGGCCATCCTGCAAGCCAAAGAGCGGGGCGATTCCCTGGGCGGGGTGGTCGAGTGCTGCTGCCTGGGCCTGCCCGCCGGGTTGGGCTCGCCCTTCTTCGATTCGATGGAAAGCCTGCTCGCCCACATGATGTTCGCCATTCCCGCAGTCAAGGGCGTGGAATTCGGCGGCGGCTTCGCGCTGGCCGCCCTTTGTGGCAGCGAGGCGCGCGATGAGCTTTACGCGGAAAACGGGCGCATAAAAACCCTGGCCAACCATAACGGGGGCCTCAACGGGGGCCTCACCAACGGTATGCCGCTGTTTTTCAGCGTGGCCGTCAAGCCCACCGCCTCCATCGCCCTGCCGCAGCAAACCGTCAACCTGGAGACGATGAGCGAAGCCGTCCTCAAGATCGAGGGGCGGCATGACCCCTGCATCGTGCCGCGCATCGTCCCCGCGGTGGAAGCCGGGGCGGCACTCTGCCTGCTGGACAGGCTGCTTTTTGAGGGGAAACTGACATAGAAAAACAGGGGGGAACAGACATGATTATCGTTTTAAAACCGAATGCCAAGCCCGAACAGGTGGAGACTTTGCGCCAGCAGATGCAGGAACGCGGCTTCATCGTGCAGGACATCAAGGGCGAAACCACGCATATGCTGGGCCTGGCGGGGGATACTTCCGGCCTTTCGCCGGAAAATTTCACGCGCTTCGATTTCGTCGGTTCGGTGATCAAGGTGCAGGAGCCCTATAAGCTGACGGGGCGGCGTTTCCATCCCGAAGACTCGGTGGTCGAGGTGATGGGGCGGAAGATCGGCGGTGGCAATTTCGCGGTGATCGCCGGGCCCTGTTCGGTGGAAAGCGAGGAGCAGATTCTCTCCATCGCCAGAGACGTGGCGCAGGCGGGGGCCGCCTTTTTGCGCGGCGGCGCCTTCAAACCGCGTTCGTCCCCCTATTCCTTCCAGGGCCTGGGGCTGGACGGCTTAGAGCTCTTGAAGGTTGCCAGGCAAAAGACCGGGCTGCCCATCGTCTCTGAAATCATGTCCAGCGAATATCTGGAAGCCTTCGCCAAGGATGTGGACGTCATCCAGATCGGGGCCAGGAATATGCAGAATTTCGCCCTGTTGCGCGACGTGGGCAGGCTGCGCCGCCCCGTCCTGCTCAAGCGGGGCCTTTCCTCCACCATAGAAGAACTGCTGATGGCGGCGGAATATCTGATGGCGGGGGGCAGCACTCAGGTCATCCTTTGCGAGCGCGGCATCCGCACCTTCGAGACGGCCACCCGCAATACGCTGGATCTTTCCGCCGTGCCGGTGCTGAAAAGCAAATCTCATCTGCCGGTGATCGTTGATCCTTCCCACGGAACGGGTTACTGGCATCTGGTGGAGCCGATGGCGCTGGCGGCGGTGGCCGGCGGCGCAGATGGCCTGCTCATAGAGGTGCATAATAAGCCGCAGCAGGCCTTATGCGACGGGCAGCAATCCGTCACCCCGGAATTTTTCCGCGCTTTGATGAAGAAGATAGAGGGAGTTTACGCTGCCGTGCATTAAAGTTTAAGGAGACGCTATTATGAACCACAATGAAAAACTCGTTGAGATCAGGCGCGAGATTGACTTGCTCGACGGTCAACTGATCGCTCTCTTCGCCGCCAGAATGGAGCTGGCGGACAAAGTGGCCGGCCTCAAGCGGGAAGCCAACCTGGCCCTGACCGACCCGGCGCGAGAAGAGGAGGTC
>WRDJ01000122.1 GCA_009783495.1 Clostridiales bacterium
TATTTTCCGCTGCTTCTTCTTTCGCTCCGGCGGCGCGGCAGGTTCTGTCATCTTCAATCCTCCTTTCCGGTAAAACAAAAAAGGCTATCAGTGTCGAAATTAATGAATCTCGATGCCGATAGCCTTTTAACTTGCTTCCTTGTCTCTCAACCTCTCTGTAAGATATGTTTGTGAAACCTACACGGGCAGATTTATCCTGAATAAGAAAAACTTGTTTTTACTGTAAGAAGCATGATATAATATAAAGAATGGGAATTTCACACAGGACGGTGACATTAAATGGAGTATTTGGGCGCGGCTTTGCTGATTGTGCTCGGTTATCTTATCGGTTCCGTTCCAATGGGCTATATCGTAGTGAAAGCCATATCCGGCAAGGATATCCGCACCGAGGGCAGCAAGAATGTGGGGACGACCAACACCTTGCGCCTGGTCGGCAAATTCGGGGCGGCCCTGGTCTTTGTCTCGGACATTGCCAAAGGCGCCCTGCCCACCATTATCGGCCTGATATATGGAAGGCACTTCTTTGGTAACGACGGCGGGGTGATTGTGGCCCTGCTTTGCGGCGTGGCAGCCTGGGTCGGGCATGTTTTCCCGCTCTTTTTGCAATTTGTCGGCGGGAAGGGGGCGGCCACCGGGCTCGGCATCGTTTTTGCCCTTTCTCCCATACCGGCGCTTCTGGGCGCCGCCGTTTGGCTGGCCACGCTTTATATCAGCCGCTATGGGTCGCTCGCCACGATCATCACCTGCCTCTTCATCGGCATTTGGCTGCTTATCAGCACGCCTCACTGGCTTTATACGCTGCTTATCTGGCTGCTCATCGCTTTCATCCTCTATAAGCACCGGGAAAACATAAAACGCCTTCTTAACGGCACAGAGAATAAGTTCGGCAAACTGTAGGAGAAAAATAACGCGGGAGGCAAACATGAAAATCAAGGTTTTGGGCGCCGGAAGCTGGGGGACGACCTTGGCTCTCCTGCTTTTTGAAAACGGGCATCACGTCACTCTCTGGTCATGGGACAAAGACCATGTGGAGCGCATACTTTCAGATGGCGAAAACCGGGCCTTTTTGCCCGGCGTCCCCATCCCGGCGGAAATGCCGGTCTCCAATTATCTTTCCGGGGTGCCTGGCGTGGATATGCTGGTCATGGCGGTGCCTTCGCAGGCCGTGCGCCAGGTGGCCAGGCAGATCAAAGAATATCTCTCCGCGAACACCGTCATCGTCAACGCGGCCAAGGGTTTTGAATGCGGCACGCAGCTGCGTCTTTCCCAGGTGTTGAAGGAAGAATTGCCGGACGTCCCCTTGGTCGTGCTTTCAGGGCCCAGCCACGCCGAAGAAGTGGCGCGCCGTCTGCCCACCACCATCGCGGCAGCCTCGGAAGACCTCTCCTACAGCGTTTTGGTGCAGGATATTTTTATGAACTCATATCTGCGCGTCTATACAAACAAGGATGTGGCCGGGGTGGAGATCGGCGGCGCGGTGAAAAACGTCATCGCCCTCGGCACCGGCATCAGCGACGGCTTGGGCTTGGGGGATAATGCCAAGGCGGCGCTCATCACGCGCGGTCTGGCGGAGATAACCCGCTTGGGCGTGGCTATGGGCGCTTGCCGGGAAACCTTTTCCGGCCTGGCCGGGGTGGGCGACCTTTTCGTCACCTGCGACAGCATGCACAGCCGCAACCGCCGCGCCGGCATTGAGATCGGCAGGGGCCGACCCTGGAACCAGGTGCTGGAGGATATGGGCATGGTGGTGGAGGGGGTATATGCCACGGAAAACGCTTATAAGTTGGCGCAAAAACACGGGATGGAGATGCCCATCACCGAGCAGATTTATAATGTTCTCTATGAGGGGCGGCTGCCCAAGGACGCGCTCTGGTATCTGCTCTCGCGCAGCAAAACAGGGGAAAACGCCGGTTTGCTTTGAGAAGTAAATGTTTGACAGACGCTGGGCAAGGGAGTATAATAATTAGGTTGGCTTATAAAGAAAGCAAGGATGGTGTTCTGTCCTCATGAAAAATAATAATGCGCTGAAAATCATTATTCTCCTTGCCGTGATCGTGGCGGCGATGTTCTTTTCCGTCAGCCCGATCACGGGCAGCCCGCTTCTGAATATCAACCTGGGCATTGACCTGCAGGGCGGAGTGCAGGTGATTTTGCAGGCCATACCCGCGGAAGGGGAGACGATCAGCAGCGACGACATGGACAAGCTGACAGCAGTGATCCGCAAAAGGGTGGATGCTTTAGGCGTCTCCGAGCCCATCATCCAAAAAGAGGGTTCCGACCGCCTGCTCGTGGGGTTGGCGGGGATAAACGACCCGGAACGCGCCAGAGAGCTTTTGGGGCGCACCGCCAAACTGGAATTCAGAAAACCGGACGGCACCGTCATCGTCACCGGGGCGGATCTGAAAAACGTTCGCAATCCGCAGCTGAACGAAAAGTCAGAGTGGGAAATCCCCCTTGAATTCACCCATGATGGGTCGGTCAGCTTCACCGAGGCCGCCAACAGCTTAAGGGGTCAATATATAGATATTTATCTGGACGACGAGCTTATCAGCAGTCCCGGGATCAACTTAAACGCCAAACCGTTTGTAGTAGGCAATCCGGTGGTCATTACAACCGGGGGGAACTTTCAGCAAGCTTATGATCTCTCCAGCTTGCTGAAAGGTGGCGCGCTGCCCGTGGATATTGATCCCAACCCCTCCGTGCGCATCATAGAAGCCTCCCTGGGCCGGGATTCGCTGGATAAAAGCCTCACCGCCGTCGCCATCGGCCTGATCGTGCTCCTGCTGGCCATGATGGCCTATTACCGGCTGCCGGGCGTTTTGGCCAATATTTCCCTGGTGGTTTACGCCCTTCTGCTGCTTTGGGCCCTGAAGCTGCTCAACGCCACCCTCACGCTGGCGGGTATAGCGGGCTTTGTGCTTTCCATAGGCATGGCGGTGGACGCCAACATCATCATCTATGAGCGCATCAAAGAGGAACTGAAGGCCGGCAAATCCCTGCGCGCCGCCATTGAGACCGGCTTTAAGCGCGCTTTCTGGACCATTTTCGACTCCAACCTCACCACCTTACTGGTGGCCTTGGTTCTCATCCAGTTCGGCAGCGGCGCCATCAGAGGCTTCGCCGTCACGCTTAGTCTGGGCTTACTTGCCAGCATGTTCACAGCCATCACCTTCACCCGCATCATGCTGCGTTGGGTCTGCGGCATCAAAGCCTTCTCCAACAAGAAGCTTTATATGGGCAAGATGACGGACATTAAGCAAAGAAATGTCATCGGAAGGAGAAAGACCTGGTATATCGTTTCCTTGCTTGTGATCGTCCCCGGCATCGTTTCCCTTTTTGTGCAGGGGCTCAATCTCGGCATAGATTTCACCGGCGGCAACAAATATGAGTTGAGTTTCGCCCAGCCCGTTGAGCAGGCCGACGTTTTGCGCGTGGCCTCGGCGCACGGAGACAAAACGCCCTCCGTCACCAAGACCGGCGAAGGCAATTATATCATCCGCACCTCCTTTTTAAGCGAACAAGAAGGCTCCGCGCTGCTGGCCGATCTCAGAGCGCAGCTGGGGGATTTCACCAAGCCGAGCGAAGAAACAGTCGGCCCGGTGATTGGCAAGGATCTTACGGAAAAAGCCTTCATTGCGCTGGCGTTGGCCTTGATCCTCATCCTGGTTTATATCGCCTTCAGGTTCAAGTTCAATTTCGGCATAGCCGCCATCGCCGCGCAAGCGCACGACGTTTTGGTGACATTGAGCGTGGTCTCGCTTTTCCGCATAGAGGTTGACAGTTCTTTCATCGCCGCGATTTTGACCATCGTCGGTTATTCCCTCAACAACACCATCGTCATTTTCGACCGCATCCGCGAGAATATGCCTCATGCCAAAAAAGGCGCAATGGCCGACCTGGTCAACACCAGCGTCCTGCAGACCTTAAGGCGCAGCATCAACACGGTGGTGGCGGTCTTGATCTTGCTGGCCGCGCTGCTGATTTTCGGCGGGGCGACCACCAAGATATTCATCCTCA
>WRDJ01000123.1 GCA_009783495.1 Clostridiales bacterium
CGTCATGGAAAAACACGTCGCGCCGCAGGTGAAAGAGGTATGTCAGCCCGTCCTCGGAAACCTCCCACCCCACGGCCAGATCCGGCGCGGGGTTGCCCGTTTCGTCCAGCTTGATCAGGCCGCTGAAAATCAGCCTGCACAAGGCCAGTTCCTCTTCGCTTTGGGCATAGGCCGGGTCTATAGACTGGATGGGTCCGTCCATGCGCATATTCACCACGTCCGAAGCATAGATGAGGTTGGGCGCTTCCCTGCCGGGCGTCGGCGGGCGGCAGGCGGAAAGCAGGAAAGCCGCGGTTAAAATTAAAGGCCATAGTTTGCGCATAGCTGGGCATCCTTTTTATGAGTTGATTCCGTTAAAGCGGCCAAATTTCCCCCGGCGCCAATTTTCTCTTTTTGGGGGGTGGGGTAAAACAGAAGCAATGGGGGAATAAAAGCCTATGTTGCCGACAGTTCGTTGAAAAGGCTCGTCACGATTTCCCTTAGCTGTTCCACGCTGCCGCTATTATTGATTATGCGCTTCGCCAAGGGGCGCGTTTGCGCCTCCGTCATTTGCGTGTCCAGGCGGCGGGCGGCTTCCTCAGGATTCAAACCGTCCCTTTGGCAGACGCGCGCGATTTTTTCCTCATCGGGCGCTTCTACCAGCCAGACCTCATCCGCCAGCCCCCCCAGCCCGATTTCCGGCAAAAGGGCCGCTTCCACCACGATCAGCCCCGCCCCCGCTTTTTTCAGCGCCTGGAGGCGTTCCCCCGCCTCGCGCAAAATGAGGGGATGCATGATCTCATTCAAGAGCAAACGGGCTTCGCGGCGGGAAAAAACCAGCTCGCCTAAAAACCGGCGCTCAAGGGCGCCGTCCTGCGCAAAATAACGGCTGCCGAAAGCCAGCTTGATTTGTTCGTATGCGGGCCGGCCGGGTTCGCTGAGTTCCTTGGCGATCAGGTCGGCGTCTATCGCTTGCGCGCCCAATTCCACCAGGATCTCCCTCACCAGCGATTTTCCCGCGCCGATATTTCCTGTCAGGCCGATCACGGTCATAGCTTTCTCCCCTCGTCGCAGCCGGCTTTGCCTTGCGGCGTCAACCGCTAAGCCGGAGCCCCCGAAAATCCTTGGGTTTTTTGGGGTGATCAACGCAAGCTTTCTTCAATTTTTAGAAGGACAGAGCCGCCAATGATTACAGTATACCTCTGAACGCCCTGTTTTTCAAGCTTTTTGTTGTTTTTTAAGCGTTTATCGCCAGTGTTTGCCGAAAAAATTTTCGCTTGCTTTTTTTGCCGCTCTGTGCTATAGTAATAAATCATTATGCAAGTAATGTCGAAAAATCATTATGCAAGTAATGTCGAATTGAGTTGAAAAAATCATATTTCCGAGCGGCAATGCCTAAAAGAGCCATCTTATGGATTGCCGCCAACGGGCTTGGAGAGAAATTTTCAAGCCTCCCGTGTTTGGGAAGGAAATAGCTAATATCCGCAAGGATGAAACCGCAACCGGTGCGCGTGGCATTGCTGCCGGCGAGGGTTTCCTTCGGGATGTTAAGCCCCCCTTTCCCAAGGAGGGCTTTGTTTTTGCCGGGCGCAAGTGCGCCGGGAAAGGAGAAGCATGGGCGATATATCTAAAAAACTGCTGCTCTTCATGCTGCTGGCGACGGTTTTTTTCACCGCCTGCAACGGGGAAGCGCCGGATACAAGCGGTCTCACCCTACAGCAGAAGGCGCAGACCGTCAAGGTCTCTGGCGACGGGATAACGGGTGAGCTCTCTTTCACCTTGGAAGAACTGGTTGCTTTGTCCGGCGGCGTTTTTGAGCACGTTTATTCCAGCATAAACAACTATCCCACCGCCAATTTCTATGCCGCCAAAGGCATCCGCCTCGACAAGATTCTGGAGGCGGCCGGGGTCATGCAGACGGCCAGCCTCATCACCTTGCGTTCGCAGGACGGTTATCAGAAGACTTTGACGCGGCAGCAGCTCTTGGATGAGCCGCACTATTATTATCCCGGCGTCGCGCAGGGCAGTGCGCAGGGGGCGGAACGGGTCTGGCCGATCCTCGCCTATGAGTATAAAGAAAAGAGCGCTGACTTGGGGGCCGCCGAGGCGGGGGAGTTTTGTCTGATCATCGGGCAACGCAGTTTTCAGGAGCAGACCAACCCGCTTTTTGTCAAGAATATTACGGAAATCATCGTTTCCGTTTCGCCGCCGGAAAAGTGCGCGCCGGTCACCATTTGGCCGGCTTCCGGGCAGATAGAAGCGGGGGAGAGCATCAGTTTGGGACATAAAGACAGCTTGGACAGGGTCAAGATATACTATACCCTGGACGGGTCTGACCCCACCGAGCTTTCAGCCATGTATAACCCCAGCGCCACCTATTATCAGATGGATTTGATCAAGCCAATCGTTTTCACGGAAAGCGCCGTTCTGAAGGTTTTGGTCACGCAATACGGCAAGGCCGACAGCGATATTGCCGTTTTTGAGATTATTGTGAAATAGCACATATAAGGAGCAAAAACGATATGCGGAAAAAGGTATTTATTCTGAGCCTCATCATGCTTTTACTCTGCGCGCTCACCGCTTGCGGCGGGGTGAAAGACAGCGGCGACCAGGACAGCGGCGACCCGGCTTATGAGGCGCTGACCATCGTCATCGAGGGCTTGCCGGGCGGGGATGTGGAAATCTCCATCGCTGAGCTGCGCAAGCTGCCGCAGCATGACTTGGACGCCAGCTATCTTAAAACCACCGGTACATATGAGAGCTTCAAAATGCGCGGGCCGCTTCTGCGCGACGTGATTGACTTGGCGGGCGGGAATATCGGCGATTATGCCGGGGTGGGTGTTTCCGCCAGCGACGCCTATTATTGCCTGGTCTCCAAAGAGGTCGTGGAGACCACGCTGGATCTGATGCTGGCGCTGGCCGTTGACGGCAAATATAAGCTGGATGAGGGCTTGGCCCCGGCCTGGCTGGCGGTGCAGGGGCAGTTCGGGCCTTATTGGGTGAAAATGGTCAATAAAATCATCCTCTATTCCGAGATCCCGCAGAAAGAGATCACTTCGGTCTGGGTTTTCAACAGCCTGGCGGAAGGCGTCGAGCCTTATATGTATGAGTATTTCGGCAGCAAAGACAAGGCCATCGAGCTGAAGCAAATTTTCACGCTTTTGGGAACGGTTGACAACAGGGCCTTCTTCACCATCAAGTCCTCCGACGGCTTCAGCAAAACTGAAGCCATCAATATGCTGCTCAACGAATATTATATCAAGGTGGAGGGCGAGGACGCGCCGACCAATATGTCGCCGCACCTGCAAATGGGCATGAACGTGCGCAGCATCGGCTGGGTTTCGACCAATGCCGACGCCATGGTATTCCCGGAGCAGCTGATGCTTTATATGGGGAACGTGACCATAGGCGACAAGACGGGCGTGCGCCTCGACGACCTGCTTTATGAGACCGGGGTTTCCGCGATCCGGGGCAAGCTCTTCCGCATTTACGGCACGGATGGCGAATATATCACGGTGAGCGGCGACGACCTGGAAAAAGGCATTCTGGTTCCCGGTCCGGATAATACCGGCAGCGTGGTCTGGGACCCTTCGACAGGCTATCAAAACATCGGCAATCTGCTGCGCATCCGCTTGGCGCCGGGGCAGGAACCGCCGCCGCCCCCGGGAAACTGCGCGGTTTGCGGCGAAGATCCCTGCGTTTGCCCGCCGCCCAGGCCGAACCTTCCGGGCAGCCTTGAGCCAACGGAGGATACGGTGTTGAGCATCACCGGCAACGGCGTGGCATATGACCTCTATCTTTCTTTGGAAGACCTGAAAAGCCTGACGGAGGGCTGCCGTGAGGCCGTATATTCCACCATGAACAATTTCCCCACCAAAAGCAACGCCGTGGCCAAGGGCATTGATCTGGCATATCTGTTGACGCTGGCGGGGCTTCTGCCGGAAGCCAAAACCGTCAAGGTGCAGGCGG
Organism: Clostridiales bacterium; assembly: GCA_009783495.1. Taxonomy (GTDB): domain Bacteria; phylum Bacillota; class Dehalobacteriia; order UBA4068; family UBA4068; genus WRDJ01. The sequence continues at coordinate 3,949 of WRDJ01000123.1, forward strand.
GCGACGGCTATACCGTGAGTTTCACCAAAGAGCAGCTCCTGCAGACGCGCTACAGCTATCCCAA
>WRDJ01000124.1 GCA_009783495.1 Clostridiales bacterium
GAAGGAATTACGGCAAAAGCCGCTTTGGCCGTCACCCGTTTATAGGCCTTGGCAACCGCCACGGTTTCGCTTTCCAGCGCCACGCCCCGCTCGGCCAAAAAAGGCAAATACCCCGCCACCGCCTGCACCAGCGGCAAAACCTTCCCATATTGATATTCCATCAAAACTACCTCCAAACCTAATCGTTCCGCTTCCTTGCCTCGGCTTAACTGATTTTTCAAACGATTCAAACTTCTTCGACCCTTACATTCTTAGTAGCTATTTCAAAAAGCACTAAATCACCAAAGTTATCTGTCAAGGAATAAGAATTGACCCCAATAAGCGCCTCTTCTGTACCTCCATCATCAATATTAAACTTTATGGCCTCGTCAATTATTTCTTTAGATGAATTTATTAACAATTCACCTGTATCGCAACCTACAGAATGATTGTCTTTAATTCTCCAATAATCTTCAAAAATTACTTTTATCCTTGTGGTATCCCATTGCTCAAATAATATCTCTACATAATCCTGGAACATAGAAATTTGTATTATTTTCCCATCATGAAAATCACAATCCTTAATATTCATAATGAACCTCCCTGTATAATGATGTTACGAAGATTGAATAACCAAGGCCGGTTTCATTGGATTGCTAAACAGGTGCTTTAAAACGGGATCGTAAATAGTGGGTAAACCCAACCGAGGGCTGAAAGCGGCGATTAGCCGCAACAACGCCAACGGAGAGGCCAGAGCGGCGAGCAGGGCACATCGCTGTTCGCTCCTAACTTTCCCTTTTACCGGGGCTTGCCGCCTTCCCGGGGCCCCCGAAAAGTCGTAAGACTTTTTGGGGTGGTTTGCGGCAACCCCCGGTAAAAGAAATTCTCTCCCCCTCCCTGGGGAGGGGGCAGGGGCGTGGGGCTAAAACAGAGGCCAGAGGCGAGAATACAGAGGACAGAATGCAACGGAGAAGCAAAAAGCAGCGAGCATGGCAAGGCGGAAGAGCACCCGCGAGAGAGCGTATGGTTTTATACGTGAGCGATGCGGGCGCGAACGACGACGCAACTATGCGATGCTGACTGCGACGAGTCAGAACAGATAAACCTGTACCGGCGCCCCCTTATCAACCCCCTCGCACCGCCTGTCTATCATAATATACCCGTTGGCCGCGCAAAGCAAGGTGATAAGCCCGCTTTTGAGCGGCAGCGGGGTGAAAACCCCGTTCGTGAGCGCCCCCGCCACAAAATCGTCCCGCCCGTTGTTGGAGGGGATTTTTTCCCCCGCCGCCGCCGTAAGATATGGCAAAGGCGGCGCTTCGATGCCGTAAAGCGCATAACAGATGGGACGGATGACCGTCTGCATGATGAAAAAGGCGCTCACCGGATGCCCCGGCAGGCCGATCACCGGCTTTTGGCCGATGCGCGCCAGAATGGTGGGCTTGCCGGGCTTCACCGCCAGGCCGTGGGTGAGAAAGGCGGCCTCTGGCACTCCCGCGATCACTTTTACGGTATTATCCAGCCGCCCGGCCGAGGAGCCGCCGGAAAGCAACACCATATCGCAAACCTCCAACGCCTTGAGCAGGGATTCTCTGATAAGCTCCTCGTCGTCGCGGCAAATGCCGAAAAAGCGCGGCTCCATGCCCCATTGCCGCAAACAGGCCGCCGCCATGGGGTGGTTCACGTCGCGCATTTCGGCGGAATCCGAAGAAATCGGCTCACCGGCCGGCACGATCTCGTCGCCAGTGGAGATGATGCCGCAAACAGGTTTGGCAAAAACCCCCACATGATTTCTGCCGCAGGCGGCCAGCGCGCCCAGTTCTTTCGGCCCCAGAATGCTTCCGGCGGGCAGCACCGTCTCCCCTTCTTTGCGGTCGTCGCCGCGGAAAACGATTTGATTGCCGGGCGGCGCCGCCTTATAGACCAGCACTTCATCCAAAAGCCGCTCGCAATGCTCAATCATCACCACGGCATCGGCGCCCTCGGGCACCCAAGCCCCGGTCGGCACATAGACGGCCTCGCCCGCCGCCACGGTGAGCGAGGGTTTTTCCCCCATCAAAACCTCGCCCGCCACTTTTAAAATGGCCGGGAAGGTCTCCGAAGCGCCGAAAACGTCTTTGGCGCGCACAGCCCAGCCGTCCACCGTGGAACGGCAAAAATGCGGGATATCCTCTTCCGCCGGCACGGCCTTGCTCAGGACGCGCCCCAGCGCGCCGGATGAGGCCACCCGTTCCACCGCAAGAAAGGCCGGCGGGAAAAATTCCCTGATCTCTTCGCGCACCCGGTCAATATTTTTCACTATCAGCATTTCAAACCCCCGTTATCCTTCAGGCATATAAGCATCAATTGAGTCATTATAACACAAAACGACACGAATGGCAACGATTTCCTCCCAAGCAGGCAGCCGCTTCTATTTTTTCTGCTTCGCCGCCCTTTAATACCAAATATCAATGAAATAAGCACTGGCCCCGCTTGGCACAAGCCCGCGGAATATGCTATACTGTTGTTAAAAATAACCGGGAGGAGTGACAACATGGCCAAATATACGGCGGCCGTGCTGACGGCCAGCGACAAAGGCGCGGCAGGGAAAAGGGAAGACGTCAGCGGCCAGCTTTTGCAAGAGCTTTTACGGCGGGAAGATTTCGCCATTGCGGATTATGCCGTCATCGCCGACGAAAGGGAACTCATCTCCGCCAAGCTGCGCCGCTTCTGCGACGAATTACGGGTGAACCTGGTCCTCACCACGGGCGGCACCGGCTTTTCCCCGCGCGACATCACCCCCGAAGCCACCCTCGACGTGGTGGAACGCCCCGCCCCCGGCATCGCGGAAGCCATGCGCGCCGCAAGCCTTAGCATCACCCCCAAGGCCATGCTTTCCCGCGCCGCGGCGGGCATCCGGGGCCGCACCTTGATCATCAATATGCCGGGCAGCCCCAAGGCGGTGAAGGAAAGCTTCGCGGCCTTAATCCCCGCCTTAAGCCACGGCCTCGACATCATGCTCGGAATCACCGGCGAATGCGCCCGCTGAAAACAGAGGACAGAGTGTGCGGCAAGCGGCGAATTGCCGCTTGCTTTGAATAATAACTGCGCGAGCGGCTGAGCCGATGATGCCACACCGCTATGCGACGCTTATATTGCCGACGAAAAAAGCGATTTCAGCCGGTCCGGCGGCCTCCCGAACCCATAGCGCGCTTCCGCTCCCCCAGTCAAGCGGGCTGCCCCTTAATATCACACTAGCCAGGCAGAAGTATCATTGTATTCCCTGCGCAGGTCATGGCGGCCGGCGGGCCTGTTGCCGGTTTTATCCCCAGCGGGACGCTTTCCCTCTCCTCAAGGGCTGCGAGGGCAAAGTGGCTGAAATGCCCATATGCGGTTGTCAAAGAGCTTTCAACAAAAAGCGTCAAAACGCCGCCTGTTTGTGTCTATAATAGTCGAACCTCCGTGTCGCAATTTGTCGCAATTCGTCGAAGAAATAAAAAGTTTCCGTAAAAATGCTTTTGTATTGTATTATAAAACAAGGTTTAGTATAATACAGGCGCCAGTACTGGTTAAGTACAGCATAATTATCAGCGTTTATCGCCATTGAGATAAGGGGGTATTTTTGTGAATCCTTATTTAACAATAATTCTCGGTGCGATTGTTGGGTATTTATTTCCGATATTGATAAATCTCTTTAAATTTGTCTTAAAGAAAAAAAGGCAAGAAACTATATTGGGCGATTGGCATGCTTATTTTTGGTGGACAAAAGATGATGTTGTAGCAATCGAATTGATGCAGGCCACAATACATAAATGCAGCCCTTTTCATATAGGCAAGCTTTCTGATTATAAAGTAGCTTTTTCCGATTCTTCATGCCGTTTTTACGGATATGGATATATAGAAAATAATGACTTGTGTGTTGACGCCTTTTGCAATGATATTGGCATGAAAGGGCGCACATATCACAGATACGATTTAAATAAAGTCTTGACAAAGCGCATATGCGCGGGAATATGGCTGTCGAACAATACCGATGGTGAAGTATCTTGCGGCAGC
>WRDJ01000125.1 GCA_009783495.1 Clostridiales bacterium
CGGCGGAAATCGAGCGGCGGGTCATGGCCGCCCTGAAAAACGTAGATATGGCCAAATATAAGCTGCGCACGCCCGACACGCTTTCCGGCGGTCAGCAGCAGCGCGTGGCCATCGCCCGGGCGCTGGTGAAAAACCCCCGCATCATGCTGGCCGACGAGCCCACCGGCAACCTGGACGAAGCCAACACCATCATGATCATGGACTTGCTCAAACAGATCTCCCGCGACCACCTGGTTTTGCTGGTGACGCACGAGGCCAATCTGGTCGAGTTCTATTGCGACCGCATCATCGAGATCGTGGACGGCCGGATCAACTCGGTGCGCGAAAACCGCGGCTCCACCGGCTTCTCCCAGCGCGACAAAAACGGCATCTATCTCGGCGAGTTCGAGAAAAAAACCACGGTGACCGACGGCATCGAGCTGGAATATTTCGCCCGGGAAGGGCAGGAGCTGCCGCTCAACCTTAAGATCATCAACGATAACGGCAAAGTCTATATCAAGATCGGCGACCCGAAAGTGAAAATCATAGATAGGACAAGCGAGCTTAAGCTGCACGAGGGTGTTTACAGCGATCACCGGGAAGCGGCCAAAGCCGAGATTGATATGTCCGACCTGCAGCCCTTCAAAGGCAAAAAATTCGGCCGCCTCTTTTCCTGGCAATCCTCGGTCGTCAGCGGTTATCGGGCCAATTTTTCCAACAAGAAGAACGTCTCCAGGCTTTTCAAAAACGCCATGATTCTCTGCGCCTTGGTCGCCGTCATCATGGCCGCCGTTTTCGGCACGTCCTTCCGCGCCTATGCCAACGTCAAGGACGCCTATAACCACAATATATTCTTCGTTTATCTGGAAAACAGCGACGACTTCGAGAAAATGCGGGAGGGCCTTAGCCAATACGGCATAGATAATTACAGCCTCTATTTAGGCTGGCCGCAAAGAGCCTCCGCCACGATGCAGTTCGGCCTCGGCAACTTCGAGACCTTCCGCGATTTCTTTCTGGAGCTGGACAATGTCTTTTTGCTGGACAGCACGCTGGCCCAAGACCTCGTTTGCGTTGCCGGCGTCAAGGAACTGCGCATGCGCGGCGAGGTGTTGATAACCACGGCGGCGGCGGATAAACTGATCGAAAACGCGGGCGTTGACTATATCCGCACCTATAACGACGTGGTCGGGCTCATTTCGCGATCATATTATTACGGCGAATACCGGCGCATCGTCGGCGTCGTCGAATCGAAAGAGACGAACTTTTATTTCAGGCCCGTCGTGCTGGCGGAAGATGTCCTGAGCAACTCCATGCTGGCTTTGATAAACACCGCCGGCCCAGGCAACACCTATGTCAAGGAGGTCGCGCCCGGAAAAGCGGTATGGATCGTCAGAGACGAATATGAAAAAAACAATAAATATAACCCCAAGATCGGCGACACAATCGGGATCAATGGGGTCAACGTCGAAGTCATGGATATAATCCGGCCCTTTGATTCTTATTCCGCCTGGTATGCCCACGATTTCGGCAAGGAGTTCACGGAATTCATGGCCGGAAAGATGAAAGCGGCATATCCCGAATTGGCCGAAGGGACGGAGGAATATGACGCGGCTTATAACGCAAACTATTTCGCCTTCGAGCAGGAATATTACGCCCTGCTGCCCGATTATATAGGCAGAATGTCCTTCTTCTATGGCTATGATTGGGAAACGCAGCTGTTTCTTTGGGCGGCAAGGGAGAAAAACATCGAAGTCGTGAAGTTCACTTATTACGACAATTTCACGCAAAGCTATTTCGCGGATTTATACAAAAAACAAAACGGCGCCTATCCCGTTTACAACTCAAGCGATTTTGCGGAATTCATCAGGGCGCAGGGGGGCGAGAAAGAAGCATTTAACGAACGCGATCAGGCTATCAACGGTTTATGGGACGAATTCTGGCGCTGGTACTACTACGGCAATGTCCCTTATTACGAATCCGCCTATATCGTGAGCGAGGACGATTATGTCGCCGTCTCCAAAAGTTACGGCAAGACGCATATCACCGCCGCCCCGAATTACTATTCCTATTCGGGCGCCCAATCGCCCGAATATATTGACGGCATTTTTTACCAGGGTGGTTATTACCGGAACCATCTCTTCCTTATGATCCACACCACCGACGTGGCGGCGACTGGGCAGTTCCTCTCCGGCCTGTTCGACGGCAGAAGCATTTCCCTCGATTACCGCGTCACCAACTATTCGCTCGTCACCCCGCAGGATATGTTCGACTTGATGAAAAACGAAATGCAGCTCTCTATCACCGGGCAGATCATCGCCATGGCGGTGGTGCTGGGGCTCTTAAGCCTCTGTATGTATTTCATCATGCGTTCCTCGTTCATGGCGCGCGTCAAGGAGGTCGGGATATACCGCGCGATCGGCGTCTCCCGGCGCAACCTGCTCTTCAAGTTCCTCATGGAGACGCTGGTCTTGACCACGCTCACCATCTTCATCGGCTTCGCCATCGCCAGCGTCTTATTGTTCGCCTGGCTGGGCGGTTCGCCCTTCATGTCGCAAATCTTCTATTACCCGGTGTGGCTGGCGGGGGCGCTGCTCGCCCTCCTTTACCTCATCTGCCTGGTCTGCGGTCTGCTGCCCATCGCCCTGCTGCTGCGCAAAACCCCCAGCGCCATCATGGCAAAATACGATATTTAAACATTAGGCATAGGGGAGTCGAACCGTGTGGAGTTCGGCTCCCCTGCCGCTCATCATATTCACTTCTTAATCTCACGCTGCTATCACAACCTGCGCTTGAAATTAGTGTATGAGAATTCTTTGACGATCTCATATTCCCCGGAAACCCTTTTGATCGAAATTGAGGGGAGCGGCATTCCGTTGAAGGTATTGGTTTTAACCATGCTGTAATGCGCCATATCACAGAAAACAAGCCTGTCGCCGTTTTGCAAGGGCCTGTCAAAGGAATAGTCGCCGATGATGTCGCCCGCCAGGCAGGTGGGGCCGCCCAATCGGTATAGGTGCGGCTTTTCCCCCGGTTCACCCGCGCCGATTATCTGCGGGCGGTATGGCATTTCCAATACGTCGGGCATATGGCAGGCGGCGGAGGTATCGAGGATCGCGTTTGCAATCCCGTTATCAACAATATCCAGCACGGTCGCGACCAAAAACCCGGTATGCAAAACGACCGCTTCCCCGGGTTCGATATAAATGCCGACGCCGTATTTTTCCCGCAGACGCTTGATGCAGCCCGCCAGCGCCTCAATATCATAATCCGGCCGCGTGATATGATGCCCGCCGCCTATGTTGAGCCACTTCATCCCATGCAGCCATTTGCCGAATTTTTCTTCGACCGCCTTAACCGTGACGATCAAGGCATCCGCGTTTTGTTCGCAGAGGGTGTGAAAATGCAGCCCGCTGATTCCGTCCAAGAGCTCCGGCCGGAAATTCTCAAGGGTCACCCCCAGGCGCGATCCGGGAGAACACGGGTCATATATGGCATGGCTGCCCGTGGAACATTCGGGATTGATGCGGATGCCGCATTGGCGGCCCGCGAACAAGGCTTTTTCTTTGAACTTTTGCCATTGGCCGAAAGAATTAAAAACCACATGGTCGCAAATTTTGAGGATTTCGTCAAAGCCGCCCTCCGCATAAGCGGGCGAAAAAACATGGGTCTCCCCGCCCATTTCCTCATGCCCCAGCTTTGCCTCGTATAAACCGCTGGCCGCCGTTCCGTGCAGATATTTCCCGATCAAAGGGTAAAGCGAATACATTGAAAAAGCCTTTTGCGCGAGAAGGATCTTGCAGCCGCTCCGTTCGATGAGCGAACGCAGCAGCTCCAAGTTGCGGGTGAGCAAGGCTTCGTCAATATAGAAAAAAGGCGTGGGGACGGACAGAAACTCCATTACGGCACCAGCTCCGGCGAAAAACACTCCTGCCACGGTAGCCCCCATTTATTCAGCGCGTCCATAAAGGGGTCGGGGTCAAACTCTTC
>WRDJ01000126.1 GCA_009783495.1 Clostridiales bacterium
CGCCGCTGGTTTTTGCGGCGGTTCTGGCCGTCGCGCTGATGAGCGGCACGGTTTTCGGGTTGGTATTGCTGGCGGAAAGATATTTTATGCGTTGGAAATATAAATGAATGAGGTGGAACATATGAAAAAAAAGCTCCTTCTATTATTGCTGGCTTTGGTGATGATGCTCCTGCCGGGCGGCTGTGCGGGCAAAAGCGGCCAAATCACCGTGGTGCTGGACTGGCTGCCCAACACCAATCACACCGGGCTTTATGTGGCGCAGGAAATGGGGTTTTTCGCCGATGAAGGGCTGGATGTGCAAATCATCAAGCCGGGCAAAAACACCGCCCCCCAGCTGGTGGCCCGCGGCAAGGCGCAGTTCGGCGTCAGCTATCAGGAAGAGGTCACTTTCGCGCGCGACAAGGGCGTGCCGGTGATCTCGGTGGCGGCCGTCATCCAGCATAACACCTCCTGTTTTGCCGCGCCGGTGAGCAAGAACATCAAAAGCCCGGCCGATTTCGCCGGCAAAACCTATGGCGGTTGGGGCGGCATGGTGGAAGAACCCATGTTGGACTATCTGCTGGACAAGGCGGGCGCAACACAAAAAGTGACGGTGGTCAATATCGGCGCGAGCGACTTTTTCAACGCCTGCCGCGCGGGCATAGATTTTTCCTGGATATATTACGGCTGGACCGGCATCGAGGCCGAACTGCGCCAAGAGGCGCTCGACGTGATCTGGCTGCGCGAACTCGAGGCCGTTTTCGATTATTATACCCCGGTTCTGATCGCGGAAGAGGGCTGGCTGAAGGATAACGGGGAGACGGCCGAAAAATTCCTGGCGGCGGTGACCCGCGGCTATCAATACGCGGCGGAACGCCCCAACGAGGCGGCGGAGATATTGCTCAAACACGAGCCGGGGCTTGACCGGGATTTGGTGATCGAAAGCCAGAGGTGGCTTGCCTCGCGCTATCAGGACGAAGCGGAATATTGGGGGCGGCAGGAGCTGGCGGTTTGGCGGGATTACGCGGCCTGGCTGACGGAAAATGGGCTTTTGGGCCCGGGCTTCGCGGCGGAGAAGGCCTTCACCAATGAATATTTGGCCGGAACAGAGGGCAGAGGCGAGAGGGAAGAGAAGGAATCAACGAAATGAGGGCCGGCAGTGCGCATAGAGTTGCAAAATGTCCATAAATCTTTTAATATCGAAGGCCGGGAGCTCGAAGTGCTCTCTGGCGTCAGCCTGGAGGCGGAAAAAGGCTCCCTCACCGCCATCATCGGGCCCTCCGGCTGCGGCAAAAGCACCATTTTGCATTTGCTGGCCGGGATGCTGGCCCCCGGGGGCGGGCGCGTCGCACGGGAGGGGCGGCCCATCCTCATGCCGCAGGAGGATATGCTTTTGCCCTGGCGCAGCGTGCTGCAAAACGCCGTTCTGGGCGTGGAACTGGCGGGCGGCCCCTTGCGGGAAGCGCGCCGGCAGGCGGAGGACTTACTGCCTTTATTCGGCCTATCCGGTTTTGGCGGCAGCTATCCCGCGCAGCTTTCCGGTGGCATGAAGCAGCGGGCCGCCTTGCTGCGCACTTATTTGGCGGGGGGGGATTTTTGGCTGCTTGACGAACCCTTTGCCAAGCTGGACGCGCTGACCAGAGAGGGTCTGCAGGAGTGGCTTTTGCGGGTGGCGCGGGCGGCCGGGGCAGGCATCGTGCTGGTCACGCATGACCTTGACGAGGCCGTTTTCCTGGCGGAGAGCGTTTATGCGCTTTCAGCGCGGCCGGGCAAAGTGATCGGGCATTTTCGCATCGAACACGCACAGGAGCGCCGCCGGGACGCGGAGGGGCTTTTGCTTGTGAAGAAGGAGTTGCGAACCTTGCTTGCCAAGCAAGGCGGATGATGATATAATATATGATAAAATTTATTATGGGAGTGAATTTGGCCTGGTGGCCGACCCGGACTTCAAATCCGGCGAGAGGCGGGGCCCCCGTCTTTGGTGCGTTCGATTCGCACGCGCTCCCGCCAATGCCCCCTTCGGACGAAGAGGGCATTTTTTATGGTTAAAAAGCCGTTTTGTGGAAATAATATACGGACGAATATCACCAAAAAGATTTGGAGTGTTTTGCGGTAATGGAATATCACAACGCAGACAACGTGATCGCGGCCTTGGAAAGAAAGGGCGGGAAGCAGCCGGTTTTCGCGCAGTTGCGCGACAGCTTCGCTCTCATCACCAAACTCTACGGGGAACTGAATACGGACGCCGGACGTTCCATTGCCATTTTGCCTTCCGCGGAATGGCTTTTGGATAATTATTATTTGTTGCCGCCGGCCGCCTCCTCCTGGGAAGCGGCCCTGCCTGACAAAACGGCGGAAACGCTGCCCCCGGCGCGCGAGGACGGGGAAGCGGGCCTGCCGCGGGTCTATGCACGGGCCTTGCGTCTGGTGGAGGATTGCCAGGGGAAATTGCCCGACGATCTGGCGGGCGCGTTCGGCGATGACAGCGAGGGCTGGCAAATGAGCGAGTTGGGCCTGACGCCGGTCTTTCTGGAGATGGCGCTTTTGCGCTATCTGGCATCGTTGTGCCGCGAGATCATGCTGGCGCAGCGGGATTGGCGCCTAGCGGAGCGGCTGGATCTGGCCTCGCCCAACTGGGCGGAAAAGGCGGAAAAGCAGATCAGCACCTTCAGCAAGATCCACCCGGCTTATCTGGAGCACCTTTTCAGCCGCCTGCGCGCCCTCTATTTGTCCCCGGAAGGACTGATGCCGGCGGTGGCGGCGCGCCTTGAGGAAGGGGAAACGGCGGAGGGGCTGATCCACCGGGAGCATGAGGCGGAGGCCTCGCGGCAGGTGCGCATGAGCAATGTTTTCGGCGCCTTCAAGCTCCTCTTCAGCTATGACTGGCCGCAATTCTTCGAGGAGACCAGCAAGGCGGAGGCGGCCCTGAAAAAGGACGGCGTTTATGCCGCCATGGATGAGGAAAGCCGCTGCGCATACCGCGCTTTGCTGCAGAGGCAGAGCCGCGAGTGGAAAAAGGAGGAGGGGCTTTGCGCCGAAACCTTGCTCGCGCTGGCGCAGGAGAATGCACAAGACCCCAAAAAAGGGCATATCGGTTATTATCTGCTCGAAGCGCGGGGGCGGCGGCTTTTGGCGCGGCGGCTCAATGCCCCTTTTGCGGAGCGGCCTTCGCTCCTTCCGGCTTTTTATCTCGGGGGGCAATTGCTGATCGCCCTCTTATCCGGCGTTTTGGCTGGTTATCTGGCTTTTCGACAGGGGGGCTGGTTCTTCGCCGCCCTTCTGGGCGCTTGTTTTTTCATAATCGGCTGGCAGCTCGGCAATCAGGCGCTCAACCGTTTCAGCGCGGGAAAAGCCAAGGGCGCGCCCTTGCCGCGCCTGGACTTTTCCCGCGGGATTCCAGCGGAGCATGCCACGGCCGTGGTCATCCCGGCGCTGATAAGCGACGCCAAACGGGCCGCCGCGCTGGCCAAGCAGCTGGAAACGCATTATCTGGCCAACCCCCTGGAGAATACTTATTTCGTTTTACTGGGGGATCTGGCCGACGGCCCGCGCGAACGCGAGGAAAAGGACGAGGGCATCATCAAGGCCGCCGAAGAGCAGACCGGACTTTTGAACAAGCGATACGGGGAACGTTTTTTGCTTTTGACGCGGAAACGCACTTTCGCCGCGGCGGATGGAGTCTGGCGCGGCTGGGAACGCAAAAGAGGCGCTTTGCTGGAATTCAATGACTGGCTGGCCGGAAAGCGCGGCAGCTTCGCGAAAGAGCCCTTGGGCGGCGCTTGGGCATCCGTCAAATATGTGCTGACGGTGGACGCCGACACCTTCATCGGCATCGGCAACGTGGCCAAGCTGGCCGGGACCATCGCCCATCCCTTGAACCGGGCGGTGGCCGACGAACATTTGGGGCGGGTGACGGAGGGCTATGGCTTGATCCAGCCGCGCATCGAGGTGGATATGGCGCG
>WRDJ01000127.1 GCA_009783495.1 Clostridiales bacterium
AGGAGCGCCGCAAATACGGCCTGAAAAAGGCCCGCAAAGCCAGCCAGTTCTCCAAGCGTTAAATTAACAAAAAGAAGGCGAGAATCCCGCCTTCTTTTTTTGCGCAAACAGAAAACCCCCGCGGATTGCCGGTGTAATCCGCGGGGGTTCGGCGTTTTATTCAGGCGTCACATAATCAAGGCTATGCTTGCAGGCTGCGTTTGTTCATGATTCCTCCCACGGTATAGAGAACGGGCAGGGCAAGTCCGATAATCGAATCAACAATCGTAATTCCGATGAAAAGTATGTTTTCTGAAACGACTATTGTCGCGATTAGATAAATCACTGTTAAGGCGCACATGATACTCCCCATGTTGATGATGCTTTGCGCTTTCGCCGCTTTGCCGGCATTGCTCACGCCGAAGATGCCGAAAGCAAGAAAGAAGGCCATCATAAGCAGCCCGAAAAGCATGAGCGCGAAATATGCGCCTGCGCTCATTCCAAGCATCCAGGGGGTAGTGAGGGTGGGGTTATCCAGTAAATCCAGCCAGGGCCTATCTAGTGTTGCCGCATAGCTCAAAACGCCTATGGCGCTAAAAATAATCAGGAGGATTCCGGCGACCTTGACCATGCCTTTCCCGGGAATAGGCGGAACAGGCGGGCAATGATGCCTCGGGGTTAGGTTGGATTCGTTGGGTTCATTCATAAATGTCACATCCCCTTTCATATTAAATTTGAAAAAGATGTATATAATTTAATATATACGACAAGGGGGGGGTGTCAAGTATTTTTTTCAAGCCGCCTTCTTTTTTACTCCTGTTTTTCCGGCTGGTCGAGTTCCCGCCGCATCAGCCACAGCTTGTCCGTCACATGGCGCAGCAATTCTTCCGCCAGAAGGAGCCCGGCGGAAGCCGCCCCAGCCTCTTTCAGGCGCTTCACGTTCTTTTTCCACAAACCTCGGAAATCCTTGCCGAGGCCATTGACGGCCTGCAAAATCGCTTCGTTGTAAAGCTTTTTTTCCAAAACATCCCTCTCCCTTTCCGGTTCCGGCCAGGGCCGCAGCTTGGAAGCCGCCGGAGGGGCGTTTAACCCTCCCCGGCGGTCCAAGGCGGCCCCAAAAGAAAACGCGCGAAAGCGACCGCATTGCTGCGATGACCCTCACGCGCGCTTTTACCTCTTGTAGAAAGCAAAAGGTTGTGCTATAATGAAACACGTCGCGGTGGCCGGCAGGAGAAATCGTGCCGGTTCGTAAGGGTGGTTGTGTCACCTTTGCGACCCCTTGGGTGTTCGTGCACCCAGGGGGCCCGCGGCCCTCTTTTTTGGAGCCAAAAACATTATAGCATTGATCAGGGTAAAAGTCAAGCGGGAGCTAAACGCGATTTTTGACCGTTTTTCAGTTCAAGACAGGTTCTAAGACCCATGTCCGGCGCATAAACTTAGCCTGCTGAAACAAAAAACAGTAAAAGGAGGCGTTTTCATGCGTTGGATCTTCTTCGCGGCATATAAGCCGCGCCCCTGGGTACCGACGGTTCTTATGCTTGCCCTCTGCGTGTTCCTGCTTGGCCGTATTACTTTCAGGAGCCAGGCGGCGTCCGGCCCGGGCGCGCTCCTGAGTTTGCAGGGGAAAACTGTGGTCCTCGACGCCGGGCATGGCGGAATTGATGATGGCGTGATCGGGGTCAACGGCCACAACGAAAAGGAAATCAACTTGCAGATCGCGCTTTTACTGGCCGAAATGCTGGAGGATGCGGGCGCGCAGGTCATCCTCACGCGCGCGAACGATGGCGCGCAAAAGGAAGGCAAACTCAAAGACCTCCAAGACCGCGTGGAACTGGCAAACGGCAGCGGGGCCGACATTTTTGTGAGCATCCATTGCAATTCATATGCGGGCAACTCGCGCTGGCGCGGCGCTCAGGCTTTTTATGCCAAAAATGACGAAGCCGGGCGCTTGCTGGCCGTGAGCATACAAAACGGGTTGCGCGCGCAGCTGAAAAACACCTCGCGCAAGGCCGCGCCGCATGAGACCGCCTATATCTTGCAACATTTGACCATGCCAGCCGCCATCGCGGAAGTGGGCTTCCTCTCCAATTATGAGGAGGCGCAGCTTTTGATCAAGCCGGAATATCAGCGTCAGGCGGCCTGGGCCATATGTTTAGGGATAGCGGGATATTTTGCCTCGTAAGCGTTGTCGCGAAAATTGGCGGCGCATTACGGTGTCAGCCATAAAACCAGAGCCCCCGAAAACCTTTAGGTTCTTGGAGTGGTCTCCGTGATCCTCGGCGGATCAACGACCAGGCCTATGCTTTTATCCCAAAAAGCAGAAAAACGCCTTTTGAGGGTTCCTGTCCGCATATTCCTTGTACTGTCAGCCGCCTTTCACTCCTCGGTTGTGCGGTTCCACCGTCTTGCCCTCATCGCTCACGCCTTTATTATATCATGGCAAACGGCAATTGGCCGTTTGCTTCGCACTCTGCCCTGCCCGCTGTTATACGCAGGGGCGCACAGTATGCGCCCGCAAAAACCCTCGCTCTGTCATTCAGGCACAGGCCGCTTCGCATCACAGAATGACAGTTTTTGCACGCTTTGTTCTTCTCACCCTCTCAAGCTGCGTTTATAAATCGCGCAATCCATGCAGGAGGCTGGCGCCGGGTCGTCGTCGCATTCCTTGTTGGCAAAAATGTATGGGCAATCGCAAACCATTTCCTGTGGCATATCATCTCCTCCTTGTTTTTGGCGGCTTCCATGTCCAAGCCTATTATTTCCTCGGGGAACCCTTTTATGCCGCGGGAAAAAGATAAAAATTTACCAAAGGCTATTGCATTTTTATTCATAATAGCGTATTATATAATAAATGCCATAGGCGAACGCGCCGGAGCGTCTTGGCGCGGGCGCGGCGGGGTCATCGCGGGGCCACGAAAAAGCCGCCCCCGCCGCAAGGAAGGAGATTTTTCTATGATAAAAGTTGGCATAATAGGGGCCACCGGCTATGTGGGCGCGCAAACCATGGCGCTTTTGCTGGGGCATAAGGGCGTGCAAATCACCCATATGATGAGCATCGCCAATATCGGACAAGCCGCGGATGAGGTCTTTCCGGCCTTGCGGGGCCTGCTGCCCGGCAAAATCGAGGCGGTGGACACAGGCGCGCTGATTGCCGATTGCGATGTCGTTTTCATGGCCATGCCGCACGGACAAGCCATAGCGCCCACGGCGGCATTGGCCGCGGCCGGGAAAAAGGTCATTGATCTGGGCGCCGATTTCCGTTTCCGCGAGAGCGCCGTCTATGAACAATGGTATAAAACGCCGCACGCAGAGCCGCTGCTGGCGCGGCGGGCGGTTTACGGCCTGCCGGAGTTATACCGGGAGAAAATTGGCGGCGCACAGGTGACGGGCAACCCCGGCTGCTATCCCACCGCCTCCATCCTGGCGTTATATCCGCTGCTCAAAGAGGGCTTGGCCGTCCAAGGCAGCATCGTCATTGACGCCAAATCCGGCGTTTCCGGGGCTGGGCGCACTCCCACACCAGGCATCATTTTCGCCGAGGTCAACGAAAACGTGCGCGCCTATAACGTGGGCACGCACCGCCACACCCCGGAAATTGAGCAGGCGCTGGCGGAGATCAGCGGGACGGAGCAGGCCGTCAGCTTCACGCCCCACCTCGTCCCCATGACCAGAGGGATTCTGGCCACCGCCTATGCCGTGCTGAACAAGCCGCTTTCCGGCGAGGCCCTTTGCGCGCTTTACCGCGAGGCCTACAAAGACGAATATTTCGTCAAGGTGCATGAGCAAGGAGTCTGGCCGGAAACCAAGTGGGCGCTGGGCGGCAATTTCTGTCACATCGGCCTGACCTATGACGCGAGAACCGGGCGGGCCGTGGTTTGCGCCGCCATTGACAACCTGGTGAAGGGTGCGGCCGGG
>WRDJ01000128.1 GCA_009783495.1 Clostridiales bacterium
GGCGATTTATGTCAAGGATTTCCGCTTAAAATGGCGCAAAGAGAAATGCGTTTTTTGCGGATATTGCGTACCGGCCTGCGGGGATTTCTGCATCACCTTTCATTAGAACACAGACCTCTGTGCCGGGAGGCGCAGAAGGGCTGGAAAGAGGGGTAACCGCCATTAAAAAGCTTCATGTAGTATGCCTTATTGTTCTCTTTATCTGTGCGCTTACTCTGATGACCGTTGGCGTATGGCTCTTTTTGCCTGTGGAAGTCCCGTCAATTATAGAAGTTAAAGGGGCTGTACAATACGTGGACACAAGAATAACCAAGCATTCAACCTTTAAAATAACGGTAAACGGCACAACCTATGCCGCTGAAAAAGCAGGGGCTCAAAGAGCTCTTGATAAAACCGCTATCAATTACATAGCTATAGGGGACGACGCTGTTCTGGCTTATGAAAAAGGCACTAATAACCTTCGTTCGCTGACCGTTAATGATACAGAGCTTTTTACTGTTGAGGAATGGATGCGTCAGGAGCAAATTGATCAGCGGATCATTGGTGTGATTAGCATTGTTTTTGCCTCCGTTTTTGCCATGCTTGGGGTTTTTGTTGTTAGAGAGCATATTTATAAGGAGTAACCGCATTTTTCGGGGAGGCGTTTGGCGGCATGGCTGCCGCCGGGAAACGAGGAAGGGGTTATTTGCCGTCGTACGGATTTCTTAAAAAACTGTTGACATCCGCGGCAACTTGCCATATGATGTGATAAATCGAATAAAACGCAAACCGATGATGCGGAGATAAAAACGGAAAACGCGCTCACAGAGAGTCCGGGAGGCTGAGAGCCGGATAGTGGCGGGCCGTTGAGCTTGTTCTCCCAAGGGAACAGGTTCGTAAATGGACTGCGGAGGGCATGGTCAAAGGCGCGCGCGCCGAGTATTCCGTGACGTGAGGGCATACGTCAGTTGCCGGGGATATGTCAGTATCCCGGAAAGTGTGCGGGTTTTCCCGCAAATCGAGGTGGCACCGCGGATATTTTTGTCCGTCCTTGGTAAAGTATTTCTTTACCGGGGATTTTTTATTGTTCGGATGAAATACTTCTAAGTATTATCGCTTGTTTGGCGGGGTTGCTGCCTGCGGCGGCAACCCTGCCAAACCACTCTCTTCCCCCTCCCCGGAGAAGGGGAAGGGGGTGGGGAAAACTTGCAGAGTTCTGAAGGAGGCAAACACAAATGCAAAAAGGAAGATTCGGCGCTTACGGCGGGCAATATATCCCGGAAACCTTGATGAGGGCCGCGCAGGAGTTGGAGGCGGCCTATGAGTTTTATAAGAACGACGGCGCTTTCCGCGGGGAGCTTTCGGCCTTGCTCAAAAACTATGCCGGGCGGCCCTCCTTGCTCTATTACGCGGAAAATATGAGCAAAGACCTGGGCAGAGCGAAGATTTACCTGAAGCGGGAGGATCTTAACCACACCGGCTCGCATAAGATAAACAATGTGTTGGGCCAGGTGTTGCTGGCGAAAAAAATGGGCAAGACCCGCATCATCGCGGAGACCGGCGCGGGGCAGCACGGGGTGGCCGCCGCCACCGCCGCCGCCCTGCTGGGCCTGCAATGTGAGGTTTTCATGGGCGAAGAGGACCTCAAGCGCCAATCGCTCAATGTTTTCCGCATGAGGCTTTTGGGGGCCGAGGTGCATTCCGTACAGAGCGGCACCATGACCTTAAAGGACGCGGTGAGCGAGACGATGCGCGAGTGGTCGCGCCGCATGGAAGACACTCTTTATGTTCTCGGTTCGGTGATGGGACCGCATCCCTATCCCTCAATGGTACGCGATTTTCAGAAAGTGATCGGACTGGAGATCAAAGAACAGTTGCAGCAGGCGGAAGGCCGCTTGCCGGACGCCGTGGTGGCCTGTGTGGGCGGCGGCAGCAACGCCATCGGCGCTTTTCACGAATTTATCGGCGAGCCTTCCGTGCGCCTTGTCGGCTGCGAGGCGGCCGGGCTGGGTCTCAATACTCCGCAAAACGCGGCCGCCATCAGCAAGGGCTCGGTCGGCGTTTTCCACGGCATGAAGTCTTATTTCTGTCAGGACGAATACGGACAAATCGCCCCGGTCTATTCAATTTCTGCCGGGTTGGATTATCCCGGCATCGGGCCGGAACACGCCTGGTTGGCCGACACGGGCCGCGCGGCATACGTTCCTATAAGCGACGAAGAGGCGGTGCAGGCCTTCGCCTATCTCGCGAGAACCGAGGGCATCATCCCGGCCATTGAAAGCGCGCATGCCCTCGCTTATGTGAGGAAGCTCGCACCAAGCATGGGAAAAGAGCAAATCATCGTGGCCGTGCTTTCCGGGCGCGGGGATAAGGACGTGGCGGCCATTGCGCGTTATAGGGGGGAAGATGTTCATGAATAGGATAGAAGCGGCTTTTCAAAATAAAAAGGCATTCATACCCTTCGTCACCGGGGGCGACCCGGACACGGAAACAACGGAGAAGCTGGTCCTGGGCATGGAGGAGGCGGGCGCGGATATCATCGAGATCGGCGTTCCCTTTTCCGACCCCATAGCGGAGGGGGTGGTCATACAGGATGCCAGTAAACGCGCCCTTGCGAACTGGTGTACCGCCGACAAGCTCTTCGGCATGGTGCGGCGGCTGCGGCGCAAAACGGAAATACCGTTGCTCTTTATGACATATTACAATCCCGTTCACACCTATGGCAAAGAGCGTTTTCTGTGCGAGTGCCAATCCAGCGGTATAGACGGATTGATTGTGCCGGATTTGCCGTTTGAAGAAAAAGATGAGCTTTCAGCCCCTTGCCGTGAACATGGCTTGGCGCTCATTTCCATGATCGCGCCGACCTCCGGGGAGAGAATCGCCATGATCGCAAGCGGGGCGCAAGGCTTTCTGTATTGCGTCTCTTCTCTGGGCGTGACCGGCGTGCGCGGAGAGATCAGCACCGACCTCGGCGCGATGATCCGCAAAGTGAGAAGCGTTTCCAACATCCCCTGCGCTGTCGGCTTCGGCGTCTCCACGCCGGAGCAGGCTCGGCAAACGGCTTCGCTGGCCGACGGGGTGATCGTGGGCAGCGCCATCGTGCGGCTGGTCGCGCAATGCGGCAAAGGGAGCGTTGAGCCGGTGAAAAACTTCGTCGCGCAGATGAAAGCGGCGATGAATAATAAATAATCAGGAGGTTATCCAAATGTATAAAGACATATTAAATAAATTGACCAGCAATCAGGAACTGACGGAGGAAGAAATTTTTTCTTTGATCGGCGCGGTCAACCACGGCGAAGTGAGCGACGTGCAGATCGCCGGTTTTCAGGTGGCTCTTTTGATGAAAGGCGCTTCGCTCAAGGAAATGGCCTTCATCGCCAAGGCCATGCGGGACAACTGCCTGCCGTTGCGTCCCAAGGTGAAAGAAGACCTGATGGATACCTGCGGCACGGGCGGGGGTCTGAGCACCTTCAACATCTCCACCGCCACGGCCATCGTGGCCGCCGCCGCCGGCATCCCGGTGGCCAAACACGGCAGCCGCTCCATCTCCAGCCTCTCGGGCAGCGCCGACGTGCTGGAGGCCTTGGGCGTGGAGATCAGCCTGGCGCCCGCCGCCGTCGAGCGCATGATCGAGGAGATCGGCATTTCCTTCATTTACGCGCCGCTCTTTCACCCGGTCATGTGCAAGGTGCTGCCCCCGGAGCAGGATCTAGGCATCAAAACGATTTTTTACACAATAATCGGCCCGCTTATCAACCCGGCTTTCGCGCCCCGTCACCTTCTCGGGGTCTATAAGCCGGAGCTTTTGGACACGGTTTCCTATGTGGCGCAGGGCCTGGGTTATACCAGGGCCATGTTTGTACACGGGCTGGACGGGCTGGACGAAATTTCCCTCTTGGGCAGGA
>WRDJ01000129.1 GCA_009783495.1 Clostridiales bacterium
GATCGCGGCAGGATCATCGTTCCCGCGAAAATGAGGGAAGGTCTGGGCCAGGAGCTTGTCATAACCAAGGGTCTCGACAGCTGTCTTTTCCTCTATTCCGCCGCGGGCTGGGAAGAAATCGCCGCCCGCCTGCAAAAACTTTCCCTGACCAGCGCCGACGCCAGGGCTTTTTCGCGTTTATTCCTTGCCGGGGCCATGGATGTGGAACTGGATAAGCAGAAGCGCGCGCTTGTTCCCCCGGTTTTGCGGGAATACGCCGGCCTGCAGCGGGACATTGTGATCATCGGCGTGGGGACGAGGGTGGAGGTCTGGGACAGGGATAAATGGCGCGAATACAGCGAGAAGAGCGCCGCGGAATATGAAGCGATCGCGGAAAAGATAGCCGGTTTCGATACGGTTTTTTAGAAGTCTAACAAAAACATAAAAAATTGCGTGCTGTCAAGGATGGGCGGGATAGTGGATATTCAAGGATCGCAGGGAAAGTTCCTGCATTTGCCGGTGATGCTGCCGCAGGTGCTGAAAATGCTGAATCCGTCTCCCGGCGGGTTTTATATAGACGGCACGGTGGGCGGGGGCGGGCACGCGCAAGCCATCCTGCTGGCCGGTAATCCTTCCGCACGGCTACTCGGCATAGACCGGGACGCGCAAGCCCTGGCGGCGGCCGCACAACGCCTCGCGCCTTTCGGCGAGAGGGTGCAAATTGCCCGGGGCAATTTTGCCGGCATGGCGGGAATGACGGCGGAACAGGCGAACGGCATCCTGCTGGATATCGGGGTCTCGTCCTATCAACTGGATAACCCGCAAAGGGGCTTTTCTTACCGGCAGGACGCGCCGCTGGATATGCGCATGGACACGGAGCAGGAACTGAGCGCGGCGAACATTATCAACTCTTATAACGAAGAAGATTTGAGCGGAATATTTTACCGCTTTGGAGAGGAAAAGTGGGCCAGGCGCATCGCGCAGTTCATTGTGCGGGAGCGCGCACTTTCCCCGATTTTAAGCACCGGGCATTTAGTCGAGATCATCAAACAGGCCGTTCCCGTTGGGGCGCGGGAAAAAGACCAGCACCCGGCCAGGAGGGTTTTTCAGGCTTTGCGCATCGCCGTGAACGACGAACTGGGCGCGCTGGAAAAGGCCTTGCACGAGGCCGTCACGCTGCTGAAGCCCGGCGGGCGGCTGGCCGTTGTCACCTTCCACTCTCTGGAGGACAGGCTGGTGAAAGAGGTTTTTCGCTGGCTGGCGCTGGACTGTGTTTGCCCGCCGCGCTGCCCCGTTTGCCAATGCGATAAAAAGGCGCTGGTGAAGGTGCTGACAAAGAAGCCGCTTTTGCCGGACGGGCGTGAGATAGAGGAAAATCCGCGGGCGCGCAGCGCGAAACTGCGCGTGGCCGAGAAGTTATAGCATAAGACGCGCAACACGGGCGCAGGTGGCCGAGAAGTTCTAAGCAGGGCAAAGGAGGCATAATATGTTAGCGGCAAGGCAGAATACCCAGCTTTCCCAGGCGGAGATCGAAAGCATCCGCGCCAAGGAACGGCAGTTGCAATGGAAAGTTTTGGAGAGAAAAAAGAATAAGACCGTGGCGCTGCGCCGCGACAGGGCCGCTATGCTGGCCTCCGTTCTGGTCATTTTTGCTCTGGCCTTTTGTTATACTTTCATGGAAACGAGGATTTTTAACTGCGGCCTTGAGATCAACAGACTGAACGCCGAAGCGGCGGCCATCGAAAAGGAAAACGACCGCCAAAGCCTCAATGTGATTTCCCTTGCCTCTCTGGAGAGGATCGAGCCATATGCCAGGCTTAACCTGGGAATGGTATTCCCAGATCAGAAGGATATCGCCTATGTGCGTTACAGCGGTTATGTGTCGGTGGCCGCCTTAGCGCAGGAAGAAGAAGTGCTTCCGGTGGTTTCCGACATTTCCACTAACCCGATGGATTATGTCAGCCCGATCTTGCAAACCTTAGAGCAGTTGTTCAACGATTATCTCTTTAATGAAAACCGATAGCTTCGGGGGTGCGGCATGGCTGTAAATAAAAACCAATCGAGCAGACTGCAAATACGCAGGAAGATGGCCTTCTCGCTTTTTGTCATGCTGCTCTTTTTTGTTGTGATTTTTTTCCGTCTCGGATATATCCAGATAGTTAAGGGAAGCGAATGGCAGGCCAGAGCGGCAAATCTGCGCACCAAGGAGCTTTCCATCCCGGCCACGCGGGGCGTGATTTATGACCGCAACGGCGTCAGCCTGGCCGTCAGCAGGGGAACGGAATCTATCGCCGTTTATCCCCCGGAAATTCAGAGATCCAAAAAAGCGGTGGAGATAGCCACCACCCTCTCTGAAATATTAGAGATTCCCTATGATAAGGTTTATGCCGCGCTCACTTCCGGCCGCGCCTTTGAATGGATCAAGCGCAAGGCCACTTTTGAGCAGGCCAAGGCCATCCGGGAAGCCAATCTGCCCGGTATCGTCCTTATTGAAGAACCGCAGCGTTATTATCCTCAGGGGACGCTGGCCGCGCACGTTTTGGGCTTCGCGGGCATAGACAACCAGGGGTTGGAGGGCATAGAAAAATATTTTGACAATATTTTGAGCGGCACTCCCGGCAGCATAACCATTGAGCAGGACGCCAAAGGGCGCGAGATTCCGCAATCCGTACATAAATTTACACCGGCGGTGGACGGCTCAAGCATCGTACTGACCATAGATGCGACCATTCAGTATTTCTGCGAGCGCGAGCTTGATGGGCTGATGGCCTCGGCGGATCCGCCTAAAAGCGCCAGCATCCTCATAATGGATCCCAAAACCGGCGAGATTTTGGCCATGGCCACGCGTCCGGGCTATGACCCCAACAATTATCAGCTCGCGGCGGCCGGCGCCTATCGCAACCCTCTGCTCAGCGATTTCTATGAGCCAGGATCCACCTTCAAGATCATCACCGCTTCCGTGGCCCTGGAAGAGGGCGTGGTTGCGCTCACCGACCGTTTTTACGACCCCGGATATATCATGGTGGGCAAACAGAGAATAAGCTGCTGGCGCAGCTATAACCCCCACGGCAGCCAAAGCTTCGCGGAAGTGATGCAGAATTCCTGCAACCCCGGCTTCGTCGAGGTGGGCCTGCGCATAGAAAGCAAGGAAAAAGGGCTTTTTTATAAATATATCAGCGCTTTCGGTTTTGGGGAAAAGACCGGCATTTCGCTTTCCGGGGAATCGGCCGGCATGATGATCAAAGAAAACAAACTCATCACGCTTGATCTCGCCACCATCTCCATAGGCCAGAGCATCGGCGTCACCCCCTTGCAAATGGTGACCGCCGTTTCCGCCGTGGCCAATGGGGGGATGCTGCTCAAACCGCAGATCGTCAGGCAGGTTCTCGACGGCGACGGCAAGGTCGTCCAGGATTTTGAGGTCGAGGAAGTGCGGCGGGTCATTTCCGAGGAAACGGCCAAAACCGTGCGCGAGCTTCTGGAAAGCGTGGTAACCGACGGCACCGGCAGGAACGCCTATATCGCCGGATACCGCGTGGGCGGCAAGACCGGCACGGCGCAGAAAGCCGGCGTCGGCGGATATCAACAGGGCGCATATGTGGCTTCCTTCCTGGGCATGGCCCCGGTCAACGATCCGCGCATCGTCTGCCTGGTCATTCTCGACGAACCCTCCGGTTATCTTTATCAGGGCGGGCAGGTGGCCGCCCCGGTATTCAAGGCGGTGGTGGAGGACACCTTGCGTTACCTGGGGGTCGCCTCTCAGCAACCCGCGGGTTCCGGCGGTCAATCCGCCCAGAGCGTGAAATATGTTTCCGTCCCCAATGTCAGCAACCTTTCCCCGGCCGCCGCCACCCAAGTGCTGAAAGCTTATGGGTTTAACGTCCAGGTGGAAGGTA
>WRDJ01000130.1 GCA_009783495.1 Clostridiales bacterium
CCCATGCCCGCCCTGGTGAAACGCTTGATTTCCTCTATGGTTCGGCATCCCTCGCCGATATGCTTGCGGATGTCGGCCAAGGTGACGTCCTCGCAACGG
This sequence comes from Clostridiales bacterium, assembly GCA_009783495.1. GTDB lineage: Bacteria > Bacillota > Dehalobacteriia > UBA4068 > UBA4068 > WRDJ01. Next base: position 100 of record WRDJ01000130.1, read on the forward strand.
CAGATGATAATATCTTTATCCATAATCAGGCTCCTTCCAAAGAGATATTGCGCACCCGCATGGCCATATCCGGCGGCACAAGCAGAAAGATCACGGCGGGGTTTTCCCTCATGTTCGCGCCTGTAACATCCAATACCAAAAATTTGCCCAAGACCTCGCCCGCGCGGCCCAGCCCGGCCACCCTTTGCCCCGCTTGGGGAAGCGGTAGGAACTCATATGGCAGGCGAAGCACGGCTCCTTCGCTACGGCTGCCATCTGCGATGAAGATGGCCAGCCCGGGACAGGCGGAAAGGCAAACTCCGCAGCCCCGGCAGCGGCTGAAATCAACCTGCGGCCGCTCATAGAGGTTTGGCATGGGCAGAATGGCGTAGTTGGGGCAAGCCCTCGCGCAGGCGTCGCAGGGGATTTCCTGCCAACATTCAATAATGGCCGCGGGCCCGGCGGCCAGCTTTTTTTCATCCGGCATGACGGCGCGCAAATCGCCCTCTTCCGGCAACCCGTCTTTTGCTAACATTTTATGACCTCCGATCTGAGAACCGCCAGGCCGCGCCTGATCCTCTCCGACATCGGCCCTTCCCGCAGCCGCTTCAGTTCCGCGGCCGCTTCCGTGAGCGCCTCTTGGGCCGCCGTCCCGCCATAACCCAAAGCCACGGCGGCCGAGAGCCCGGCAATCTTCCCTTCCTCCATGGCGGTGGCGGCTTCCTCCACACCGGCGGCGTCCCCCGCAGCATAAAGGCCCTCTTGACTGGTGCGTAAATATTCATCCGTGACAGGCACATGGCCGGAAAGCTCCGGAATATAGGCCAGCGCGGCCCCGGCCTGTTGGCACAGCCCGTTTAAGGGGCTCAAGCCCACCGCTAAGCATATAAGGTCACATTCGACACGCCGCTCTGTGCCGGGCAGCGGCTGCCGGTTTTCGTCCACCTCGCAGATGATCGCCCCTTCCACCTGCCCGTTCCCGTATGCGGACTTGATGGTGGTTGAATTGAGTATGGGCACGCCAGAGCGGCGGATCTTGGCGGCATGCACCCAATAGCCGTCAATTTGCGGGGCGTGGTTGATGAGCGCGGGCACCTCCATCCCCGCCTGCAAAAGCTGATAGGCGACCATCAGGCCGACATTGCCGCCGCCCACCATCAGCGCCCTGCGTCCCGGCAGGACGCCTTGCGCGTTGATCAAGGTTTCCGCCGCGCCCGCGCTGCAAACGCCGGGCAGGTCGTTGCCCTCGAAAGCGAGGAAGTTTTCCGCCGCCCCGCAGGCGGCGACGATTTTGCGCGGCCTGACCTTCATATGCCCGCCCCGGTGCAGCAGGGTGGCGACCCCGTCCTCATATATGCCCAGAACAGGCGTTTCCGTCAAAATTTCTATCCCGGCGGCATTTTCCGCCTCGGCGGCCAGCCTTTGGGCGATCAAAAAGCCGCGTTCCCCGCCAAATTGGCGCGCGGAGCCGAAAAACTTATGGGTCTGCTTGGCCAGCTGCCCCCCCAGGTGGCCGTCGCGTTCCGCCATGATCACGCCCACGCCGCAGGAGGCGGCGGCCAGCGCGGCGCAAAGCCCAGCCGGCCCCCCGCCGATCACCAGAACGTCACATTCCCTGACCCCGCCCGTCATAACAAACGCCCCTTTCCCGCCTGCGAGCAGACTTGCATGCCCGGCCTGACCTTTTCCACGCAGACGCGCACATTGGGCTGCCCGTCCACTTCCATCAGGCAGGAGGCGCAGTTGCCGATGGCGCAGAAAAGCCCTCTGGGACGGCCCAAACGCCTGCTGTGGGCCAGTATGCGCAGGCCGGCTGCCGTCAAAGCCCCGGCCACGGTATCCCCCTCAAAGGCCTCGACCTCCCGGCCGTCGAAAAAAAAGCTGATCTTCCCGCCCGCGGGGAAGCGCAGGATCGGATGTTCCCTGATACGCATAGCAACCTCCATTCATCGTTAAGCGTGATATTGAGTCCGGCAAGAGAGTTGCTTGTTCCAACTCCCCCGCCCTGCCGAAAAAAGCACAAATACTTTTTCCCGCCACGCTCATTCTAACAATAAATATAGCAAAAACCAACGCTCTTGGCAATAATTATCACCGAAAACCGGTTTTGCGGCAAAAAAATTTTTTGCCGGCCCCGCATACTCGCTTTTCATAAACTTGAAAGTCTGTTATACTATGATTGGAAATTGTTCGAGCTATTGTGATTCGCGTTTTCGGGAAAGGAATGATTTGCATATGAACAAGCTGAAAAATCTGGCGGATAAATATCTTTTTAACGGCGAGCTGCCGTTTGAATCGCGCATCCTCAACTTTATCTGCCTTTTCGGTTCGCTGGCGGCCGGCGCCGCCCTCGCCTCGCGCTTGATCGCCGGTTTGCCGTTTGTCAACTATGCGCCGCTTTTGGTGTTTGTCGCGACAATTCTGCTCATGCTGGTCATTTCACTGAAAAGAGCCAGGTATGCGGAGGTACTGACGGCCATCATCGTCATCGCGCTGGGCATTGTATTCTGGCCCGTGCTTTTTTTCACCATCGGCGGGCCGGGTTCCGGCATGGCCGTCTATTTCGCTTTCGCCATCATCCTTGATTTCGTGCTGCTGAAGGGGAAAACGCGTCTTGCGGCGCTTTTCCTCACTTCCGCGGTGGCGGTTTTCTGCTATGTCTCGACGCTCTTTTGGGGCTGGGGCGTGCTGCCGGAGGGCGGGCTCACTACATACCAGCTCTTCATAGACTTCATGCAATCCATCTTCATCGTCGGCGTTTTCATGGGCATCACCATACTCTTCCACGTCAAATCATATCAAAACGAAAGCAAAAAAGCGGAGGCCGCGATGAGCGTGCTTGAGGCCGCCCAACGCACCATGAAGGCCATCTTCGAGAGCAACCCGCATATGAACGTCATGTTCGACAGCAATCTGCGGGCGGTGGAATGTAACCCTTCGACAATGAAATTCATGGGCTTTGAGAATAAAGAGGAGTTCCTGGCCAATTTCGCGACGCGGATGAGCGACAGCATCCCCCCGTTCCAGTCGAGCGGGCGGCCTTCGCGTTCCATGCTCACCGTGCTTGAAGCCGCGGTGGGGGCCGATTTCCTGAAATTCGAGACGGAATTGGTGATGGGCGGCAAAATAAGGACCATAGACATGGAATTCAAGCGCATCCCCTATGGCGAGAGCTTCGCCCTCTTGGGCTATATGATGGACTTGACCGATATACGCGAGAAAGAGGAGGCGCTGGCCAAACGCACCGTCGAACTGGAGGCTGCGGTAAGCGCGCTGGAGACGGCCCAGCGCACCGTAACGGCCATCTTTGAAAGCAACCCGCATATCAACGTCATGTTCGACAGCGGCTTTAAGATGATTGACTGCAACCCCTCGGCCATCGGTTTTATGGGTTTTGCCACCAAAGAGGAAATGCTGGCCGGGTTCGCCGAGCGATTCATCCAAAGCATCCCTGAGTTTCAGGAGGGCGGGCGGCCCTCCATTCCCATGCGGGAGCGCTTTCTGGCCGCGGTTACCGAAGGTTACACGAAGTTCGAAACCGAGCTGTGTATCGGCAGCAAAAAGGTTATCGTGGACGTCGAGATTAAACGCATCCCCTACGGCGGAAGTTTCGCCCTGGTGGGCTATATCCTGGATTTGACCGCGGCGCGCGAGAGGGAAAGAGAACTACTCCGCCGCGACGAACTGCTGAAAAAGGCCATGGAGGAAGCGCGGGCGGCCAACCAAGCCAAATCCGCCTTTCTCGCCAATATGAGCCATGAGATCAGGACGCCTATGAACA
>WRDJ01000131.1 GCA_009783495.1 Clostridiales bacterium
ATAATCGCCCACCGGCTCGGCGGAATAAGAACCTAAAAAGACCGACCCGGCATTTTTCACCTTGGGCAGCAGGTCGAAGGGCTGGGCGGTCTCGATTTCCAAGTGCTCCGGCGCCCACTCATTGGCCAGTTCCATCGCCTCATCCAAGTCTTTGGTCAGCACCAGCGCGCCGTAATCGCGCAGGCTTTGCGCGGCGATCTCCTTGCGCGGCAGAAGCGCCAGCTGCTTTTCCAGTTCGATGGCAGTTTCTTTGAGTAAATTTTCATCCGGGCTGAGCAGCACGGCGGAAGCCAGAACGTCATGTTCCGCCTGGGAAAGCAGGTCGGCCGCCAGAAAGACGGGGTTGGCGGAAGAATCCGCGATGATCAGTATCTCGCTGGGCCCGGCCAGCATATCTATGTTGACCTCGCCGTAAACCAGCTTTTTCGCCAAGGTGACATAGATGTTCCCCGGGCCGGTGATGACGTCGGCTTTTGGCACGCTCTCCGTGCCGTAGGCCAGAGCCGCGACGGCCTGCGCGCCGCCCGCCTTGAAAATCTTGGCCACTCCGGCTTCCGCCGCCGCCGCCAGCACATAGGGGTTGACCTGCCCGTCCTTTTGCGGAGGGGTGACCATGACAATCTCTTTCACCCCGGCCACCGTGGCCGGGACGGCGTTCATCAGCACCGAGGAAAGCAGCGGCGCGGTGCCGCCCGGAACGTAAATCCCGGCCCTTTCGATGGGCGTGACCAGCTGACCCATCAAAGAGCCGCTTTCATCCGCGGCGAGCCAGGCGTTCTGCCTTTGCCGCTCATGGAATTTCCTGATATTCTCCAAAGCCCGGCGCAGGCAGGCCAGAGTTTCCGGCTCCACTGCGGCATAGGCCCGCGCAATTTCTTCTTGCGTGACCAAAAAGTTCGCGGCATTGATTTCCGCCTTGTCAAACTTTTTGGTGTACGCGAAAACCGCGCCGTCGCCCCCTTCTTTCACCCGCCGCAAAATCTCGCTCACCGCCGGCAGATAGGCGTCATAGTCCTGTATCCTCTTTTTTTGCAGCTCCCGCAGCCCGCCGTCTTTGGCGTTCAATATTTTCAACAAAGTAAACACCTCTTTAAACTATATTAATCTTCCCATATTTAGTCAAACGAAGAGGCAATCCCCACCCCAAAAACCTAAAGGTTTTCGGGGGCCCCGGTTTCAGCGAGCAGAGCAAGGAGCGAGGAAGGTGAGAGAGTGAGCGTATAAAAACAGAGGAAAGAAGGGTGAGGACAGAGTGTGCAGCAAACGGCGAATTGCCGTTTGCCTTGGAATAATAATTACGTGAGCGACAAAGCCGCAAAACTCTACCAAGGCCCCCTGTCTTTTTCTGACTTCTGCCCTCTAACTTCTGGCCTCTGTCCATGCAACGCCGCTATGCGACGCTTATGCTGCTAAACTATAATAAATTCCCCAACTTTTCCGCGATCTCCTGCACCCTTCCATGTTTAATGCGATAACTGACCCGGTTGGCGATCAAACGGGCGCTGGCGGAAAAAATCTCCGCCACGGGCGCCAGATTGTTTTCCTCCAAAGTCTTCCCGCTGGAAACGATGTCCACGATCAAGTCGGCCAGACCGCAGCCGGGCGCCAGCTCCACATTGCCGTGCAGCTTGATGGCCTCAATCTGCATCCCCTTGCTGCGGAAAAAAGTTTCCGCCACCTTGGGGAATTTTGTGGCCACCCTGCTCTGGTTGAAGGCGCTCAAAACGTCCTTTCCGGCGCGCTGCAACTCCGCGATTTTATCCTTGGGCGCGGCCGCCACAAAACGGCAAAACCCGTAACCCAAATCCAGCAGCTCGAAAACATCCTTATCGCTCTCCACAATGGTATCCTTGCCCACGACGCCGATATCCGCCGCGCCGTGTTCCACATAGGTCGGGATGTCGGTGGGGCGGCAGACGATATAGTTGACGCGGGCCTTTTCGTTGGCATAAAAGAGCTTGCGCGCCTCCACTTCCAGCCCTTCCATGCCGAAACCGGCCCGGCTGAGCAGGGAAACGGCCTCTTCGCCCAGCTTGCCTTTGGGCAGGGCGATGGTGAGGAAGCCGCCGTCGCCCTTTTCATCCGGCGGCAGAGCAAGCAGCTTGTCAAGGTCAATGGCGAAACCGGTGGCCGGAAGGTCCTTGCCGTAGTTGCGCAGCAAATTATCGTATCTCCCGCCGCCGCAAAGCGGAACGCCCAGCTTGGGGCTATAACCCTCAAAAATGGCGCCGCTATAATAATCGAAATCGCGGGCTAAGTATAAATCCACGCAAACCCGCTCCGCCACCCCGTATGAGCGCAAATATGTAAATATTTGGCGCAGATTGGCGAGCGCCGCCGTTGAGAGGGGGTTATCAACGCGGGCAGCGGCCCCTTCGATGACCGACATATCCCCGCGCAAAGAGGGCAGGGAAAGGATGAGCGATCTAATGTCGCCGGATACGCGCCATTGCTGCAAAAGAATTTCCAGCCCCACAAAATCGCGCTTGACCACGCTCTCCAGAAGCGCCTTTTCTTCGTCGGGCCGCAGCTCGAGCGAAGCGAGCAGGCCGCGCAGAAAGCCCACATGGCCCAGAGAAATCTCGAAATCCCCCACCCCGGCTTTTTCCAGAGCCGCTACTGCCAGGGCGATCACTTCGGCGTCGCAGGCGGCGCAAGGGTCGCCGATCAGTTCCACGCCCGCTTGCCGGAACTCTCCCGGCGCGCCCGTGCCGCAACGGAAAACATTGGCCGAATAATATAGCCGCTGCGGAAAATCAGAAAGGCGCGAGGCCGCCAAACGCGCGATGGGCCTGGTCATATCGCTGCGCAGCATCAAAACTTCCCCGTTTTGCCCGATCAACTTGAAAACGCCGTCATCCCCGCCGCGCCCGGAGTTTTCCCAGTATTCAATGGAGGGAGTTATCACTTCCGCGTAACCCCACTGCTCAAAAACGCCGGTGACCGCGCTTTCCAGGCGGCGCAAAGCCCTGGCTTCTCCCGGCAGCATATCGCGCATACCCCGCGGAACGCGCAGGCCGGCCTGTTCGCCGGCCTGCGCGTTCTTATCATAATTTTCGTTGCTCTTCTTCATATAAAATCACCACCGCGCTTTATCGCATTAACGTATTAACTAATTGCACCTTCAGCATCATACAACAGCGGCAGCCCTTTGTCAACAGTTTTTTTATCGCTTTTATTCTTTTTCCTTCAACCTGTTGATCACCAGCTTATAGCCGTTCGCGCCATAATTCAGGGCCCTTTTGACCCGGCTGATGGTGGCCGTGCTGGCGCCGGTCGCGAGGGCGATCCTGACATATGTCTCGTTCGCGGCGAGCATTTCCGCCACCTGAAAGCGCTGCGCCAAAGACTTGATCTCCGCCACCGTGGCTATGTCCTCAAAAAAACGGTAACATTCTTCCTCGCTTTCCAGCGCCAAAACCGCGCGAAAAAAGGCCTCCAGGTCTCCGCTTTTCATCCTGCTCTCAAAGGACATCTGCAATCCTCCCGCTTTTCCGTTTCCGCTAATATTCACCGCCGGAAGCGTTTTTCCTTTTTAGCGCCAGCCCGCGCAGGAAGGTGAGGACGAGCAAAAATATCAGCGCCGGGCCGCCACAGAAAACCGCGCTTCTGAAGAGCGCCCGCGCCGCCATGACCTCCATATTGCTGAAGAAAACGACGCAAGCAAAGTTTAAAATCATCAAGGGCCAGATGAAATGGAAATGATTTTTATGCGAAAAGACTTCACCAAGGCCCTTGCTCAGGCCGAGAAAACCCACCATGAGCAAAATCAACAAATTGGCGATCAAAACAAGCTGGTCCAGAAGCTCCAGCCGGGTGAAAGAGCCGGAAAGCTCCGCCAGGCGGAAAACCTGCAA
>WRDJ01000132.1 GCA_009783495.1 Clostridiales bacterium
CACCACCAGGCCGAGCATCGTGAGAAAAAACTTCAATCCGGTTTTGATTTTCGTCAGCAACGGCAGGAACAAAGCGAAAGGGGTGAAGGCCGCCAGGTTGCCGAAAATATTGATGACAATAATCTGTGTATTCATTGACTGATTGAAAAAGTGCGCAATATACTCGCGAATCTCTTTGAACGGGATGATATTGACGGCCCCTTGCAGGTATGCGCGCAGCTCGTCGCCGCTTAACAGGAATATGTTGCCGGAACGACGGCCGCCGAAGAAGAGCAACATAATCAGCAAGAAGAGATACGCCGCGAAAAAGAACCACGCCGTCATTTTCATCAGCCTGTCTCTTCTTTCTTTTTCCAGCGTGAGGGCCAGAAAACGGCTGCCCGGCAGTAATGCAGCGGCGAACAAAGGCAGCAAAAGCAGCGCGCCTCCGCCGTTCAGCCATGAATCCGGGGTCAGGCCGGTTATGAGAAATAGCATCAGAAAAAACAGGCTCGCCAGATAAAATATGACGGAGAGGCTTTTGAACAGGGTCTTGTTCATTTTCATATCCCCTTAGAACCGACATGCACAAACGAGGAGGCAAGAGAAGCGAAGAGAGCGAGGGAGTGAGCGTATGGGACAACAGAGGGCAGAGGCGAGAGGACAGGGTGTGCAGCAAACGGCGAATGGCCGTTTGCCTTGTATAGTAAGAAATACGTGAGCGGCTAAGCCGCAACATCGCCAAGGAGGAGCCCCGGCTTTTTCTTAACTTCTGCCCTCTGTCCTCTGACTTCTGTATTCTGACTTCTGTCTCTGCGACGCTTATGTCGCCGACGAGGCCAACGCCTTCATTTCCCTCACCGCCGCCGCCAAATCCCTCGTGCCGAAAAGGGCGGCCCCGGAAACGAGGATATCCACCCCGCTTTTCGCCGCCAAGGCGGCGTTTTCCATGGTGATCCCGCCGTCAATCTCGATTGCGGCGGCAAGGCCGCGTTCGTTTATCATTTGCCGCAGTTTCACGGCTTTTTCCAGCGCAGAGGGGATGAATTTCTGGCCGCCGAAACCGGGGTTGACGCTCATGATAAGCACCATGTCCAGCTCCGGCAGGATTTCCTCAAGCACGGAAAGCGGCGTAGCCGGGCAAACGGCCACGCCCGCGGCCGCACCCAGCGCCTTGATTTTCTGCACAGTGCGGTGCAGGTGCGGGCAGGCTTCGGCGTGCACGGTCAGCGAATCGGCGCCCGCCAGCCGGAAACTCTCCAGAAAGGGGTCGGGGTTTTGCACCATCAGGTGGACGTCGAAAAAGAGCTTACTGTGAAGCCGCAAAGAGGAAATCAAAAGCGGCCCGAAGGAAATATTAGGCACGAAGCAGCCGTCCATGACGTCGAGATGCAGGTAATCGGCGGCCCCTTCCAGCGCCTCCATCTGCCGGGAGAGTTGCCAGAAATCCGCGGATAAGAGTGAGGGGGCGATCTTGGCCATCAATATTTCACCTCTCTTTCCATCAGTTGATATAAAATCTTTAAATATCTCTCGTAGCGCCCGGCGCTGACAAGCCCCTGCTCCACCGCGTTTTTGACGCCGCATTGGGGCTCTTTGTTATGGCGGCAGCCGTCGAAGCGGCAGGGCGGCGCCTGGGCAAAATCGGGATAATAGGAAGCCAGATCCTGCTCCTGCAGATCCTCCGGCAGGTCGAGCAAGGAAAAGCCCGGCGTATCCGCCACCAGAACTTCTTCGGTGAGACACAAGATCTCCACATGGCGGGTGGTATGCTTTCCCCGGCCCAGACGCGCGCTAATCTGGCCCGTGGCCAGAACCTCCCGCGGCAGCAGCGCGTTGAGCAGGCTGGATTTGCCCACGCCGGAAGCCCCGGCCAGCACCCACAAGCCCGCGCCCAAACCGGCCCTCATTTCCTCTATTCCCTGGCGGTTTTTGGCGCTGACCGTGAGAAAAACGCAGCCCATCTTCTTATAGACTTCTGCCTCCTGATGCAGAAGCGTCAATTCCTGCGCATCGGCCAGGTCGGTTTTATTCAGGCAGATCATCGCCCGCAGGCCATGGAAACCGGCCATCACCAGCATTTTGTCCAGCAGAAGCCAGTCCGGCCCGGGGGTGCGGGCGGAAAGCACCAACAAAGCGCCGCCCACATTGGCCACCTTGGGGCGCGGCAGCTGGTTTTCGCGTTCCAGCACCCGGTCTATGACACCTTCATCCGGATTGACGAAGGAAAAAAGCACCCGATCGCCGGCATAAAGTCCCCCGTCGCTTTGGCGCACCTTGCCGCGCTGCTTGCAAGGCAACGCTTGGCCTTCGTGCAGCACATAATAAAACCCGCCACAGACCTTGACGACGACGCCCCCGTTGAGCGCGCAAGGGGGCGAAGCGGCGGAATCCGCCGGCAAATTGGTGTTTTTCGTTTCGATGCGGGCCAAATTAAATTTACACCCTCCGAAAGTTAGAAATCCTGGCGATACACTTCATCGCCGTCAAGCTTGATGATGATCATCCCTTTGCCGTAAACCGTGATCTCCGCGTCATAGACATAACCGGGTTCAACGTGATCTCCGTTGACAATGTTACGGATGGGCTCCCCGGGTTTTTCATCATAGACTGTCACTATCATGCCCTTACCGGCGATGCCGGGAATGATAAAGGTCACATGGGCCGTTTTTTCCACCAGCGGCCCCTTGCTGACGACCAGGTTAACCGTCGAGCCGGGAAGAGCCTTGTCGCCGCCCGGCGGATCTTGCGCGATGACGCAACCATCATTCACGGTCTCGCTATACTCATAGGTCACGCTGAGCGTAAAAGCCGTCAAAATTGCTTCCGCTTCCTCTACAGTCTTACCGGTCACATCCGGCACGTCAACCGGCCCGGGCAGGTTGGGGTCCGGGCCCTTGCTTACGATCAAGCTGACTTCCGAGCCGCGCAGGGCCGTATCATCGCCTTGCGGGTCTTGTCGGATGACGCGGCCCTGGGGCACCGTGTCGCTGTATTCATCTTCCCCGAAAACGGGAACAAAATTATTGTTGGCCGTTAAAAGAGCTTCCGCTTCCTGCACGGTTTTGCCGGTCACATCAGGAACGGCGACCGGCCCGCTATAATAGCCCTTGCTGATGATCAGCCTGACTTCCGAGCCGCGCAGGGCCGTATCATCGCCTTGCGGGTCTTGCCGGATGACGCAGCCCAGGGGCACCGTGTCGCTGTATTCATCTTCCCCGAAAACGGGAACAAAATTACTGTTGGCCGTTAAAAGAGTTTCCGCTTCCTGCACAGTTTTGCCGGCCACATCAGGAACGGCGACCGGCCCCGTATAGCGTCCCAGGCTGATGACGATCGTCACCTCGCTCAGCACCGGCACAGTATTGCCCGCCGCCGGGTCCTGGGAAATAACCAGGCCTTTGGCCACAAGATCGTCATATTCCTCAATCACCACCCAGTTCAACCCGCTGTTTTCGATCTCGATTTTCGCGGCGAGCTCCGTCCAGCCCCTCACGCCGGGCACTTGGGCTGGCATGGGGCCGCTGCTGACGATTATTTCAATGGGAGGACGGTTTTTCTTCACCATCTGGCCGGCGGGAAGCTCCTGCGAGATGACCATGTCGGGCAGAACGGTGTTGTGAGACTGCCGGGTGATGGAATATCGCAACCCGGCCTCATCCATCAGGGCCCTGGCCTCGCTCTCGGTTTTGCCCTCCAGGTTGGGCATGGCGACCTCCTGCGGGCGCAGCACGTCCCGGATCACCCCCACGGCATAAAAGCCCGCGAAAGCCACCACGCCCAGAACCAAAAGCCAAAAGGCCAGCTTTAAGACGCTTGTCCAATTGATGACCCTCCTCTTCGCGGCGGGGCGCTGCGATTTTTGTGCATTTTTTCTG
>WRDJ01000133.1 GCA_009783495.1 Clostridiales bacterium
ATGTGATAGCTGGGGGCGCTGGCCCGCAGCTTCACCCCGAAGCGGCCGCCCTGCTTGATGAGCTCCGGCTCTTCCAAAAACATTTCGTCAATGCGCGGGCTGACCACGCCGTAGCCGTTTTTTTCCACCTCTTCCATGGCCGAGGCCATCTTGGACCATTGACTGTGGGCATGGCTATATTCCTTGACCAGGCGCATGATGGTCTGTTCGCCTTCGATTTCCATGCCGGCATATTCGGCCAGAATGCGGTAAAACAGCCCTTCCGCCTCCACGATGACCAAAGAAGCCTCGCCCGAGCCCAAAACCATTTCTTTAAGCTGCACTTCGGATACCAGATCGGGCAGGTTGAGTTTTTCCACCAAAACGCTGATGTCGCGCACGCGTTTGACTTCCTGCACCCCGGCGCGCACCTCGCTTTCCAGGCGGCGACGCAGCCAATGCTCCCTCTCCAGTTCTTCCACCCAGGCCGGCAGGCTGACCTTGATCTCCGTGACCGGGAATTCATAGAGGGCTTCCATCAAAATCTCCTGTATACTTTCATAGCTCATGGTGGCCACGTTCATGGGCAGGACGGAGACATTATATCTGGCGCTCAGTTCCCCGGCCAGCTCGGCTGCTGCGGGGGCCAGCGGGTCGAGGCAGTTGAGGATGATGATGAAGGGTTTGCCCAGCTCCTTCATTTCCTCCACCACCCTTTGTTCGGCCAGCAGATAGTTTTCCCTGGGAATTTCGGTGATGCTGCCGTCGGATATGACGATCAGCCCGATGGTGGAATGGTCGGTGATGACCTTTTTGGTGCCGATCTCGGCGGCTTCCTCAAAAGGGATAGGGTCGTCGAACCAGGGCGTGGAGACCATGCGCGGGCCGTCGGCCTCGACAAAGCCCAGCGCCCCTGAGACGGAATAACCCACGCAATCCACCAGCCGCACATGGGCCGCGATGCCCGGCTGAATGGGGATCTCCACCGCCTCTGAAGGCACGAACTTGGGCTCGGTGGTCATGACGGTGCGCCCCGCCCCGCTTTGAGGCAGCTCGTCATGGGCCCTTTCCCTTTCATAATAATCCAAAATGCCCGGTAAAACCAAAATCTCCATGAACCTTTTGATGAATGTGGATTTACCAGTACGCACCGGCCCTACAACCCCTAAATAGATATCGCCCCCCGTGCGTTCCGCAATGTCTTGAAGCACATCAAACTTTTCCACAAAAGTTTCCCTCCCTTAATATGATTCTTGTGCCAGTCTTTTGGCAAACCCTTCCGCCTTCACGCCTTCCCTTCCGTCGGCCGCAAAAGAAAAAGCATGGAAGTTTTTCCATACTTTTTATGCTTATCCGGAACAAATTATGTATAGCAAGTCAAACTTTTCTTTGTCTCGCTTCCCCGTCACACAAAAAACAGGCTCATTATGAGCCTGTTTCGCTTCCTATTTCGCGTCGTCTTTTGTTTCCTGCAAGGCCCCGACGGCGGTTTTCAGAATCTCAATTTCCACCTTGTCGGAAATGCGCAGATAAAGGGTCTTTTGCTTGATTTTGGTGATGGTGCCGTAAATCCCGCCGATGGTTTGCACGTCATCGCCTACCTGCAGGCTGGAGATCATGGTTTCGCGCTCTTTCCTCTGCTTGTTTTGCGGCCGGAGGATTATGAAATAGATTATGGCAGCCATCCCGATCATCATTATTATATATGTATTATAGTTGTTCCCGGCAGGGGCGCCGCCGTCCGCCACAAAGCGAATGATACCGGTCAAATCCATTTCCCCGCTCCTTTCTCTTCTTTGATGATATATAGATTCTAGCAATGCGGATAAAATCCTCTTTATTTATGAAAAGCCGCGTTCTGCCGCGCCCGGAAGGGCAGAGGAGCAGATGGCAAACAATTTGCCAATCCATTTTCGGGCAGGCAATTAGCCAATGCAAGGCGCGGAACACCGGATTGTAAGGGCATCAGCGGGAGGGCAGGGCGGCAACCTGCCCTCCCGCTTTGGGTTCAAACTATACCGTTTCGCTGCGAATCGCCTCGACGATGCTGACATTCTTCAACTTGCGCTGGCTGTAACGCATGGTGGCATAGGTGAGCAACAGCACGGCGGCGCAGCTGATGAGCAGCGCGTTCAACGGCAGGCGATAGGGAACGTCGAAGATCTCTTTGAACGCCGCATAAAGCGCGAAGTTGATCCCGAGGCCGAGAGGCAAGCCGACCGAGAGTGCTTTCAGGCCATAAAGCAGGCTTTCCAGGTTTATCATCTTAGTCATGCCACGGGCGGTCATGCCATTGGAATAGAGCATGGCGAATTCCCGCCGCCGCAAGGCCATGCCGGTCGAGATGGTGGCGATGACGCTGGTGGCGGCGATCAGCGAGATCACGGCGATGAAGCCATAGCCGATGAGCGAGATGAGCATGCTCGTGGCGCGCTGTTCCCGCCACTGCGATTCCAGGTCATATACGTTAAAATCTGGGTTGAGCTTTCCCGTGTTTTTGAACTGATCCCAAAGTTCCTCTACCAATACGCGCGGAGTTTTCGCCGTGACCAAAAAATGCGCGTTGGCGCTTGTCTCTCCGTAAACGTCAAGAGCGAGCTGGTGAAAAACACTCGCGGGGATGAGAATTTCCACATATCCTTCCCATGACGATGAAATAAAGGCCGGTCTTTCGCGCATCTGGGCGGCCAAGGTGACGGAAACGCCGCTTGCCAGCGTCAGAACCAGGCCGCGGTTCATGGAAAAGGGCGCGAATTCCGAGAATTTTTTATCACCGGGAAGTTGGATCAGGCCCGTCGAGTTGACCAAAACGCCCGGAACTGCGCCTTGCGCGCCGGGGGCGAGCTTTGCGAATTCCGCGTCCGGGATGGCATAGAAAATTATGGGGTAGTCATAGGAATCGGGGGAATATGAGAGAAGGCGTTCGCTTAAAAAGCTCTCAGGCAAGCCCTCTCCGGCCGACCCGCCGTAAATATAGCGGCGGGAGAGGAAGGTCAGGTCGTCGCGCTGCGCCAGCCAGGTTTCCACTTCGTCCTGAAAACCGAGATAGCGGTAGCCCCAATCCCCCATGCCTTCTTCCGGGGGAACAGGTTCCCTCCAGGCCTCGACGCGGATATTGTGGCTTCCCTTGGTGAAGGCGGCCGACATATTCCTCGTCGCGATCTCCACAAAGGAATAGATGCTGATGAAAAGCACCACCCCCACCACTAAGGAAACCACCGTGGCGCGGTATTTGCCGCGGCTGCGCTTGAGTGCTTTCGAAGCCAGCGTCCCTTCGAAACCGAAAACCCGCTGCGTCCACTCCGGGGTTTTCAGTTCGCGGTCGCGCACATAGATTTCCCCGGATTGGCGGATGGCGTCAATGGCGGACATTTTGCCCGCCCGCCGCGCCGGGCGCCAGGCCGAGAAGAGCGCAGTCGCCAAAGCGACCGCCGCCGTGATGAGCAAAGCGAGAGGGTTGAAGACCAAACGGAAATCGGAAACGCCGCCCCGGTCGAAAAGCCCCGTATCCGGCGCATAGGTGTTCAGAACCAGCAATGCGCCGCCTTCCAAAGCGAAACCGGCGAGAATCCCGAGGGGGATGGCGATCAAGCCCAAAATCAACGCCTCGAAGAGGACGCTGCGCCTGATCTGCCCGCCGGTGGCGCCTACGCTTTTGAGCAGGCCGAATTGCCGCACCCGTTCCGAGAAGGAGATGTTGAAGCCGTTGGCGATAACCACGATGGAGCAGGCGGAGATGACGACGATCAGGATGGCCATGATGATATAAATGGGATAAATCTCGTCCATCATATAGTAAAAGGAGTCGTCGAATTTGATGCCCTCCAGGGCCATCAGCAGGCCGTTCAACGACGGATGTTCAGCCACGCCGTACTTG
>WRDJ01000134.1 GCA_009783495.1 Clostridiales bacterium
ATCAAGGACGCCGCTAAACTGGAGCCGGTGCTGCGCGAGGAAATAGAAGCCATCCTGCTGGCGGCGGAAGGGGAGCTGGCCTTGGAGCCGGGGCTGCTCAATATCTTCGTCATGGTGGGCGTAAACGGCGCCGGAAAGACCACCACCATCGGCAAGCTGGCTGCCCGTTACAGCGGGCAGGGCAAAAAAGTGCTGCTGGCGGCGGCCGACACCTTCCGCGCGGCAGCTTCCGAGCAGCTGGCGGTGTGGGGGAGGCGCGCCGGCGTGGACGTGATCATGCAAGGCCAAGGGGCGGATCCGGGAGCGGTGGCTTTCGACGCCTGCCATGCCGCCCTGGCCAGAAAAAGCGACCTGCTGATCATAGACACAGCAGGCCGCCTGCAAAACAAGAGCAACTTAATGGAAGAACTAAAAAAGATCCTGCGCGTGGTGCGGCGGGAAGCCCCAGAGGCGCGCGTGGAGACGCTCTTGGTGCTGGACGCCGGCATCGGGCAAAACGCCATCTCTCAGGCGAAATTGTTCGGCGAGGCCGCGGCGCTCGGCGGCATCATCCTGACCAAGCTGGACGGCACCTCTAAAGGCGGCGTAATCGTCGGCATCTGCCGGGAAACCGGCGTGCCGGTGAAACTGATCGGCGTGGGCGAGGGCATAGAAGATTTGCGCCGCTTCGAGCCGCGGCAGTTCGCGCTGGCCTTGTTTGAATAGGGCTTACGCCTGTTCAAGCTGAGAGGTGCAAAGCGGGCAGCGCACGGCGTTGATATTGATCTCGCTCGCGCAATACGGGCAGGTGCGGGTGGAGGGGGCCTCCGGAGCCGGTTCCGCGGCGGGCGCTTTCGCGGCGAATAGCTTATTCATCCCCTTCACCAAAAAGAAGACTACCAAGGCCAGGAGAAGGAAGTTGATTACGCTGGTGATGAACGCGCCATAGGTTATGGTCGCCCCGAACACGTCCACGCTCAGCGTGTCGAAATTCTGCCCGACGAAAAGGCCGATGATGGGCGAAAGCAGGTTGTTTGTCAGTGAAGTGACAACGCCTTGAAACGCGCCGCCGATGATGACCCCCACGGCGATGTTCAGGATATTGCCCCTTAACGCGAATTCCTTGAACTCGTTGAAAAACTTTTTCATACACTCACCCCTTAATATGATTTATTGCTATTATACAACAGAATCCGTGCAAAGAGGAGGGTGTTTTTGCATATTTTAGCAAAAATATTTTTGCCCTGCGGCATTTGGCCCATTTCAAGCGTATCCGGGGTGAAGAGAGGATTTGCGGCAAAAAGGCGGCGGCGCTCCGTTGAAAATAATGGTGGCGCTTTCTATTGCTTTGTGGTATAATATAAAATAATGCATCCACAGGAAAATCAAAATTAAACATAAGGGGTGGTCTTAGCGTGAAAAAAAGAAAACCGTCTTTGATACTTATGGTTTTGCTCTTGTCCGTTTTCATTGTTCTGGCGGCGGGATGCCAAGAGGCCGGGCCGCCTGCGGGCGGGGATCCGGGCGATATTAACGGCAAAACCCAAACCGAAGAGCCGGGTGAGAACCTCTGCGAGCTCTGCGGCGAAGACCCCTGCGCTTGCCAGTGGGACGGCGTGTGGGAGGGCGCGGGCACGGAAGCCGACCCGCTGAAAATCACCATGGCGGCGCAGCTGGCTGAAATCGCGCGTCTGGTCAACCTGGACGAGCTGGAAGAGACAATTTTAGGCGACCCGGACGGCACGGTCTATATCAAGCTGATGAACAATATCAGTCTTTCCGGCTATGCCTCAGGCAAGGGCTGGACGCCCATCGGGAGGCTGGCTGAGTTTGGCAATCCTAAATTCAATTTTAGAGGCGTATTTGACGGAAATAACAAAACAATTACCGGGCTCGAAATCAACGATTCCGAATTGGTTTATGCCGGGCTGTTTGGTTGCATATCAGGCGGCACGGTAAAGAACCTGCGCGTCGAGAACGCAAAGGTCAGCGGCCTAAGTTGTGTGGGCGGTCTGGCGGGCGTTGTTTGGGGCGGCAGGCTGGAAAACTGCTCCGTCACGGGCAATATCAGCGGCTACGGGCATACCGTCAATTATGCGAGCGAGGTGGGCGGCGTGGTGGGCGGCCTCGAAGGCAATATGATAAATTGCTCTTTCGCGGGCGAGGTCAGCGGCACGAACGATCATGCGGGCGGCCTGGCCGGCTCTTTTCGTGGTAACAGCAGCGTGGAAAACTGTTATGCCGCGGGCACCGTCACAGGCAAAACCTATGTGGGCGGCCTGGTCGGCTATATGGATGGCACTTGGGCCAGTTATAAGGATACTCATCTTCACGCTAACAGCCGCATGGTGAACTGTTATGCCACGGGCGATGTCAGCGGCACGCGTTATGTGGGCGGCTTGGTCGGCTACAGTAGATACTTCTTCATGGAAAACTGTTATGCTACGGGTGATGTCAGCGGTGAGCGTTATGTAGGCGGCGTGGCCGGCGAACTGCGTGGCGCGGATTCTCTTGGAGAATCAACTACAAACCTGAAAGGCTGTTATTCCACAGGCAATGTCAGCGGCACGGGCAATTATGTGGGCGGCCTGGTCGGGAATATCGCGGGCGCGACGATTGACGGCTGCCATTCCACGGGCAAGGTCAGCGGCGTTAATGAAGTCGGCGGCGTGGCGGGCGGCATTATAGGCGGCAGCGTGAAAAACTGCTATTCTACGGGCGACGTCAGCGGCAACGACTATGTGGGCGGCGTGCTTGGCAGCTTCGGCGGGGTGGCCTATACGATGGGCAGCATGACGAACTGTTATGCCGCGGGCAAGGTCAGCGGTGAGCGTTATGTGGGCGGCCTGATAGGATATGTCGCATATATTTTCACGGGAAGCAGGATAGAGAACTGCGCGGCCCTCAACCCGAGCGTATCCGGCGAATCAAACGTCGGGCGCGTGTTCGGGATAGTCGGCGAACGTGCCTTCAGTTTCGACGAGCCGGTGCCTTTCGCATACGACAACATCGCTTTTTCCGGCATGGCGGTGACGGAGAACGACGCGGCTAAGACGCTTGACAAAGGCGCGGATAAAATGGACGGCACGGATATCGGCGCGGCGGCCATTCTCGCCGACGGCGCCTTGGGCGGGCGTTTCACGGCGGCGAACGGCTGGACGGTGCAAAACGGCAAGCTGCCCGGCTTGGGCGCGGCGGTTGATTTGCCTGCTCATTTGAAATGAAAAATGGGGATTAGCGGCAAAAAGAGTTTTTGTGAAAACGAACGTGGCGGCGGGCGGAGGGCCCGCCGCCTTTATGTCCCGCCTCGGTCTTGATTGCAGGAAAACAGATTAGCGGCAAAAAGGGGTTATTTTGTGAAGAAAATCTTGGTGGCGGGCGGAGGGCCCGCGGGTATGATGGCGGCCGTCGCGGCGGCGCAGGCCGGGGCGGAAGTCACCTTGCTGGAAAAGAATGATGCGCCGGGGCGCAAGCTGGCTCTGACCGGCAAGGGGCGTTGCAACCTTGCCAATGCCTGCGCCGTTCCCGAGGTGATAAAAAATGTGCCCGGCAACGGCGTTTTCCTGCACGGGGCTTTGCGGCGTTTTTCCCCCGACGACCTGATGTCCTTCTTCACCGGCTTGGGCGTGGCGCTGAAGGTGGAGCGGGGCCGGAGGGTTTTCCCCGTTTCCGACGACGCGCACGAGATCGTTTCCGCGTTGAAAAAGCGCCTGAAAGCGCTGGGCGTGAAGGTTTGCTATGAAACGGCGGCGCAAGGGCTTATTATAGAAGAAGGGCGCGTCGCCGGGGCGCGGGCGGGCGGGGAGATTTTTACCGCCGATGCCGTGATCGTGGCCACGGGCGGGCTGTCCTATCCGGC
>WRDJ01000135.1 GCA_009783495.1 Clostridiales bacterium
AAAAAGAAAACCAAAAAATAGAGCGCGGAAACTGCCGGGCCGAGCACTCGCCCGAAGGCTATTTTGTTGATCTCCGGCAGGTTTTTGCGCGGATAAAGCCCGCTGAGGACGCGGAAAAGCAAAAGCAGCGGCAGCCCCGCCAGAAAAGCGCAGACCGTGCTCAGCCAGGGCGCGTTTTCCAGCCCGCCCCGGGGGCCGAGCACGGGGATGCCGCCGACGCTCACCGCCAGCAAAAGAAACATCATCTGCGAACCTGTGATTTGTATTTTTGCGCTTTTCATCTTCACTCCTAATCAATTTGCCGACGAGAAAACCCGGGCCTTCACTTCTATCGCTAGCTTGACACCCCTCATGGCGGCGGGCCAGCCGCCTTCCAGATTCTGCCATCCGCGGTAATCATGGCGGCGCAAATCCCGGCCCGCCAGCAAAAAATCCTCGCCCGAAGTAAGCGATTTTTCCCAGCAGGAACGCAAGAGCCGCTCCGTTTCCTGCTCCAGTACTCCCGCCAGAACCTCCGACTCTGTTCCGCCTTCACGGCTTTTCGCCTTGAGCCTCACCTCAAGCCAAAGCTCCAATCCCTGTGCCCCGGCGCGCCAGCTTCTCTTCACCCGGCAATCGAAAACCTCAACGACCGTTCTTTTTCCGCCGGAATCTTCCAAGGCAAGCGGGAAATTATCCGCCCAACCGCGCCAGATCATCGTCCCCAGGCTGCTTTCTTTGCCCAAAAGCGCCGCCGCCGCGCCCTCGCGGTTTAAAACCATCATCCCGTCGAAACAAACCTGACGCAGGCCCCCGCCTTCTTCATCCTCCCCGCCTTCTTCGTCCTCCCCGCCCTCTTCGTCCTCCCCGCCCTCTTCACCGCCGCCGGCCCGGCCGCCGTCCTGCGGGCCATCCAAAAAGGCATAGGGCAAAAGCGGGGCGCCCCAGGGAGCGTAAAGCGCCTCCAAATAATCCTCGATGGTGACGGCGCGCACCGTGGCCACGCCGCTTTGGACATTGCTCTGCAAGATGCCGCTGAAGCCGAAGGAAAAGATGTCGCTCAGGCCGCCCCCCACGCGGAAATAATCCCCGGCCTTGCCGGAAACGGCCGCCAGCCGCACCGTGGGATGCAGTTCGCGCTCTTTGGCGAAATATTCCAAATATTGGTTTATGCCCTCTTTGAGCGCGTCCTCACCGAAAAGCAAGACCTGCGTCTGCCCCCAAAAGAGCTCCTTGTTGACCATATTGCGCAGGTTATAGACCGCCTCTGGCAGCGTCGCGCCCTCGCTGGTGAAAATGAAGCCGTTGACATTTGGGTTGCCCTGTTGTGAAGTCCCTTCGGCAATATTGGCAATTTCCACGGTCAGGCGAATCCTTCCGCCCTGCGCGCTTTCCCCCGGCGCTAGCACGTCAACGCCCGCGCCCAGGATAATGCCCAAGTTTTGCAGTTCGCGGCTATCCCAGCAGCCGTTTATAATCAGCAGGCAAAGCAGGAGCGCAAAAAACAGGGGCTTTTTGCGCAGAAATTTTTTATTCACCGGCCTCACCCCTTTCCCCGGGCCGAGGGCGCAGGCCGGGGGGCATCCTGCGCGCGTTTTTCGTGATATAGGGAGGCCGCTTTTGCAGCAGCCAAAGCGGCAAGCGAATGAAAACGTCCCCCAGATAACCTGGCCTGAGCGGGGCCAAAGGCGCCAGATAAGGCACGGAAAAGGAACGCAGGGAGCAAAGATAAAGCATGACCGCCATCCCGGCCAGAAGCAGTCCGAAGCCGCCCATGAACCAGCCGGCGAAGAGGAAAACCAGCCGCAGCAAGGTGGAAAGCTCATTGAGTGGGGAGGTGACGAAGGTGGCGACCACGGTGACGCCGATGATTATCAAAACCGCGGGGGAAATGATGTTGGCCGAAACCGCCGCGTCCCCCATGATCAAAGCGCCCACAATGCTGACGGATTGACCGATCTGCCGGGGCAGGCGCACCCCCGCCTCGCGCAGTATCTCATAGACCAAAGACATCAAAAGCACGCTGAAACCGCCGGAAAAGGGCGTGTTCTCTTCCGCCGCCGCCATGACGAGCAGCAAAGCCGGCGGGATAAATTCCTGGTGATAGGTGGTCACGGCGACATAGAACCCCGGCAAAAGCACGCTGACCAAAAAAGCCGCCCAGCGGATGAGGCGCAGCAAAGAATGGTAATGGAAGCGGGTATAATAATCCTCGGCCGAGGCGAAATTCTCCGCAAAAAAATTGGGCGCGGTCAGCACGAAGGGCGAGCCGTCAATCATCACGGCCACCTTGCCCTCCAGCAGCTTGGCCGCCACCACGTCCGGCTTTTCGCTGTGGCCCACGGTGGGAAAAACGGATAAAGGGGCCTCCTCGATGAAAGCCTCCAAATAGCCGGATTCCAGCGCGCCGTCAATGTCAATGCGCGAGAGCCGCCGCTTCACCTCGTCCACGATCTCTTGCCTGGCCACGCCTTCCAAATAGACCACGCAAACGTCCGTCACGCTGTATCTCCCCACCTGCATCGGGTCGAAGGTCAGGCCGCTGTGCTTGATCTTGCGCCGCAGCATGCCCATATTGATCTTCATGGTTTCCACGAAGCCCTCGCGCGGGCCACGCACCACCACGTCGGTTTCCGGCTCCTTGATGCCCCGCGTTTGCCACTGACGCACATCGAAGAGGATATATTTGCGGCAGCCATCCAACAGGAGCGCGCTCACCCCGGAGAGCACCTGTCCGGCCAGATCTTCAAGCTTTTCGCCGGTCTTGGCATCGGAAACGCTGATGATTTCCTCATAGATATACTGAAGCGCGGATTCGCCGCGCAGATGAAGCGTAAATTGCGCGTCCATCAGCGGCTTCAGCACATGGTGATTGAGGACTTCCTTATCGCAAAGCCCATCAATGAATACCAAGGCCATTTCCTGCCGGCCGCCGCTTTTCCGTTTCACGGAAAAATTGCGGATGATCACGTCGCCGTTGTTGCCGACAGCCTCCTTGATCTGTGAAAGGCTTTCCCGCAAATCGCTTTTTAGCTGCGTCAAATCGTTTCACCCCTCTTTTATGAATATTTTTCCCCCGCGCAAGGGCTTTATGCAAAAGAGGGCGGCAAAAGAAAAAGCGGGCCTTTCCCCGTCAGAGAAAAGCCCGCTTCTCAATTCATCTTAATCTAAAAACCAGTTATTCCCTGTTAAACGCCTTATATCCGATGTCTTTGCGATAAAAACCGCCGGGGAAATCTATCCTGGCGCAAGCGTCATAGGCCTTCTGCCGCGCTTGCGAAAGCTCCGCCGCCAAAGCGGTCACCCCCAAGACCCGGCCCCCGCTGCTGACCACGCGCCCCTCTTTCATAGCGGTGCCGGCGTGAAAGACGACCGCCCCTTCTTCCCCGGCTTCGCGCAGGCCGCCGATTTCCCGTCCTTTTTCATATGCGCCAGGATAACCCGTGGCCGCCATCACCACACAAATGGCCGCTTCCTCATGCCATTCGATTTTCTGCTTATGCAATTCGCCGCTTAATATGGCTTGTATGATTTCCAACAGGTCGGTTTTCAGCCTGAAGAGCACCGGCTGCGTCTCCGGGTCGCCGAAGCGGCAATTGTATTCCAGCACCTTCGGCCCCTCGGGCGTAACCATCAGCCCGGCATAGAGAATGCCGCGGAAGAAAATCCCCTCCGCTTTCAGGGCGTCGAGTGTGGCGCGCAAAACGTCGCGCTCCACAACAGAAGCCAGCTCTCTCGTATAGACCGGCGCCGGCGAATAGGCGCCCATCCCGCCGGTATTCGGCCCCAGGTCGCCGTC
>WRDJ01000136.1 GCA_009783495.1 Clostridiales bacterium
CTGCATGAACGAATAAATGATGGTCGAACCGACGAATTTGAAGCCCAGCTTTTTCAAATCCTTGCTGATTTCATCGGAGACCAGGGTGGTCAGGGGCACATTGTCAAATGTCTCCCAATGGCCCGTGATGGGCGTATAATCAACATACCCCCAGATAAACTTATCAAAGCTGCCGTGCTTTCCGGCTATCTCAAGGAATAGCTTGGCGTTGGTCACAGCGGCGTTGATTTTCAAACGGTTTCGTATGATCCCCGCGTTGGCCAGGAGTTCCGCGATTTTTGCATCGCCGTAAAGGGCTACCTTTTTGGGGTCGAACCCGTCAAAGGCTTCACGATAGGCCCCGCGCTTTTTCAGCACGGTTTCCCATGAAAGCCCGGCTTGAGCGCCTCCCAAGACCAGCATTTCAAACAGCCTGTTGTCGTCATGCACGGGACGGCCCCATTCGTTGTCGTGGTAGTCCGCGTATAAAGGGGTGTGGCCGAAGCACCTGAATTTGCCGCTCATATGACCTCTCCGTTCTTGTATTTAGTTTATAATAAATGTTCGCCTACACATGATTCGAGCGTCTCTACCAGCCCTTCATCCATGAAGTCATAATCATCTGGAATATTCAGGCAAACAAGCTTTTTATTTGCCGCAATGTCGCGGTATTTTTCTTTGACCCTGCCGGCATGCTTCTTTTCCATGCAGAAAATGATGTCCGCCCAACCGAGCAGCCCCGCCGTCACCCTGACGCGCGCATTGTTTTCGGTTCCCGCCGAACGCGCAAAATGCCCGTTCATGCCGTCAAATATTTTTTCGGCGGTCAAACTCCGGCGTTTATTTTGGCTGCATAAAAATAGCAATTTAATAATATCACTCCTCTCTTTAACACGGCTCTTAAAACAACCTTTTGCCGTTCAAGATATTGATTCCAAGTTCCTTCGCCAAGCTGCTCTACTTGAACGGATTCACTTTTTGCACCACCCCATCCCGCTTAAAAAATGAACCCGTATTCTTAAACCAGAAGGTGGCGCCGGCCTTCACACATTGCTCGCGGAGACCCAGAACCCAGTTATAATCGCATACGCGGGCTCCGCGCCCGCTTTCGCCGCCGGCCGTGACATGTTCGATTCCGTCAAGGTAAGGCGAGAGGTCAACCGGCCCCAAAAGCGGCCCGCAGGCCACAAAGCGCCGCTTGATCGGATAGGACAAAAAGAGCGGCAGCCGATAGTCGGCCAGTTCCTGATTTTCCACCGTGCACCCGATGTTCACGTTGTCATATCCGCCGCCCCAATCAGAGGGGAGCGACACAGGAAAGCGGCCGATGCGTTTGGTCAGGATCAAAAACTCCAAGTCCGGGCGCTGCTTTATCATAGACCAGACCTCAGCGCGCCATTCGTCTGCCTCGGGAATGAAAAAGTCAGAGGCAAAGCAAGTGGCGACGAGCTTGCCGCTTGCGATCTTGGGCGCACCTTTGGCGGTTTTGGCGAGCGGCTTGTCAAACTCGCCGGTTTTTTGCACGGCGCTCTGCCCGCTGCGTTTGGCATACGGCCCGTAAAAATAGCAATATGCGCAGCCGTCGCTCACTTGATAACAGCCTGTCCACGGTTCCCAGTTCATACCAGAAAATCCTCGCTCTTGAAATTGGCGTAATAACGCCCGTTTTGCGCCGTAAACTTCAAAACGCAATAATCCGGGTCGGCCACGCCCTTGGGATAATACATCTCATCGCCGGGTTGCCAGATCTCCTCTTTGACAGCGGCGTCCGTGAGAACCTCCATCGTGCCGCGCAGCTGCACGCCGCGATAGAAGCGCTTATCATAAAAGTAAACGCCGGCTTTGGGGTTTTCGCGGTATTGCGCCGCCCGCATGGAAGAGGTGTTGGTGGAAAACCAAAATTCCCGAATCCCATTCCGCTTACGCGGGGAGAGCATGGCTTTCATGTTGGGAAAGCCCTCGCCGTCCACCGAAGCGATGAAGGCGTTATTTTGTTTGTTGATCAGGTTGCCGATGGTTTGTTCAGGATTTCGCATCATGGCAGTCGCCTCCTATTATTTTTTATTCCCCTCGTTCGCGCAATCCGGCCCGCCTTTCGCTCCACCTGTATATAAGGCCCACCACGGCCAGCAGCGCGCTGCTTATTATAAGAATGGTTTCTATGCGCACGACGTCGGCCAGCGGGCCGTAGAAAAGAATGGCGAGCGGAACGGCGCCCATCATAATGATTTGCGTCACCGAAAACACACGCCCCAGCATATCCGAGGGGACTGTTTCCTGAATGAAAACGGTTTGCGCCGTGGACATCACCGGCCAAAAGAAACCGGCTATGCCCATAAACACCAGAAATGAGGCGAAGTTCCATGAGAAGCCCAGCAACCCGAACATGATGCCGAAAGCGACCACGCAAACCGCAATGGTTCGCGGCTTGTCACGAAACCGTCCTTTCATTGATACGAAAATCCCGGAAATTATCAAGGCGGCCGACCAGACGATTTCATTCACCGTCAGCCGCCAGACTTCACCGCCGAAAGTGCGTTCTATCATCAGGGGCGTCAAGACAAAGGCCGGCGTAATGAGCAGGAAAGAAAACAAGGCGCATATGACAAGCCTGCGCAGCCGGTCATGCCTGAATATGTATGAAATGCCGGCGCCGATCTCCTTGCGCATGGGTTTGGCGGCGGAAGCCACGGGCGAACGCTCCACAGGAATGCGGCTTAGCACGATAATGGCGAGGGCCGCGGTCACGACATCCACAAAGAAAGCGCCCACGATGCCGGCCGTGCCCAGCAAAACGCCCCCGATGGCCGGGGAAAGCAAGGTCAAGGACGAGCCCAAGGTTTGATTGATCCCCTGCACCTGAGTGAGCCGGTCTTTGGGCACCAGTTGCGGATAAATCGCGCTGACCGCCGGGGTTTGCACACCCGTTCCAAGAGAGCGCACCACCGATGCGATCAGAAGCAGCTCCATCCTGCGGAACCCCAACAGGAAGGAAATCGCCAAAGCCAAGGTCGCCAAGGCGATGAACCCGTCGGCCAGCATGATAAGGTGTTTGCGGTTATAGCGGTCGGCCCAAACGCCGCCGAACAGCGAAACAAGCACCGCCGGCAGCAAAGCGCAAATCGTCCAGAGCATCATCCAGAGGCCGGAAGAGGTTTCCAGCGTGATATGCCAAAGAATAGCGAAACCGACCACCGACGAGCCGAAAAGCGAAAGGTTCTGACTGAGCAAAAAGAAAGCGCTGCGCTTTTTCCAATGCGCATGGGGCATTGTATGGTTAATTTCCACCCTTGCCTCCTTTTTTGTTTTGATTAACCAGCCCTGCTCAATAAAACACGCAAAGCCAAACGCAGGGCGGTTCACAGGACGTAAAACTCACCCTATGCCGTTCGTGGGGCTGAATCAGCAGCGTATCGCCTTTTGACAAGCCGACGGTTCTGCCGTTATCAAATTCAATGGCCGCCTTGCCCTGCAAAAGCACGATAAATTCCGTTTCGCTTTGATCGTACCAAGCGGAAACCTGCCCGGCGCTGATAATGCGCTCGATACGGACATTGCCGTTTCCGGCCAATGCCGTGGTCAGTTCTTGCGGCAAGGGAGGCGCCGGGAAATCAAATATGTTCATCCTAGTTCGCCTCAATTTTGCTTAACTTATCTTTTTTGCCGCCAGGGCGATCAGCGCAATGTCGTTATTCGTATCGGCTTGCAGAAACTTTGCGTCAAAATCTCCGCCGCCCCCGCCGCCGCCGAATTCCTTCTCGAAGTTCTCCACAGACCAATCCGCCCAAGGCTGCCA
>WRDJ01000137.1 GCA_009783495.1 Clostridiales bacterium
ATAAAAATCATAAAAATATCAAACAGCAGCGAATGGCGGCGGCGAACCGGCCCGGCGGAAGCGGAGGCGGAGGCGGAGGAAGACGCCGAAGCGTTGTTGTTTATTACAATGGGCTGACCGGCAGGATTAAAAATTTGCGCTTGCCTGAGGTTTTGCGTCCCGACCCCGCAATGGATGCATACCACCGCTAAGTCATCAATTTCTTTTCCGCATTTCGAGCAGAACATATGTATTCCGCCTTTCGCAAATTATTTGTTAAAAACGAACACCGCTTTTGAGGTGCTGAAAAGCTCAGGGATTATCTGGATTTCAATTTCCTGCCAGTTTGCGGGCACTTCCAGGGCGTAATAACCTTGCAGCTTCTTGCCGGGGGAGATGGTTCCGCCCAATGTGTCGCCAAAAAACACTTCCGCGGAAAGGGAGAAAGAAACGGCAAAACCGTCGGCATAAGCGGTGAACATCATTAACGAGCTTATCGAATAGTCTTTATCGGATATGTTTTCGATGAGGAACTCCACCCCGACAAAAACCTTCCCCTCATCCGGCTTCCAAAATTGGTCGCCGAATGATTCCTGCACACGGAGCGCGGTGAACTTCAAATCTTTGAAAACGGCGGTTTCTCCCACCCCGAACGGGGTATCGCTTATCGGCGGCTTAGGCTCGCTGCCGCCGCAAGCGGCAAGCAGCAGTAAACATAGGATAGCAATGACGGGTAAAAGTCCTTTTCTCATGAAAAACGCCTCCTTATGACAAAATATACTGCGGATATCGCAATAATTTTATTTTAATGCGATATCCGCAGTATGTCAAGCCCTTTTCAGGATAGACTTCTGAATAAGGGGGCGAGTTAATGAAACCGCGAAGCTATCCTCCGGGCGAAAAAAATATTGTCGGCTTGAAGGTCGTGTCCATCCGCAATAAGCTGGGTTTGAAGCAGAAAGATTTTTTAGCGCGCCTGCAGGTGCTGGGCATGGACGTGAGCGCGACAAGCCTCTCGCGCCTCGAAGGGCAGTATAGGCTTGTGCAGGATTTCGAGGTCGTGATTTTGGCCAAGGCCTTGAGCGTGACGGTGAATGAATTGTTAGGCAACGCGGATTGACCCGCCGGCAACATTCTGTTCTTCCGCTCCATAACCTTTCTTTTTTGGGAGGGTGTTGGCCGAAGGCCATCGGCCTTTCACAAAATTGTTCCCTTTTCCCGGGGAGAAGCCGGAGGGCAGAAGGCGGCAGGATTTTCCGGTCACACGCCGGTCACACGGGGGCGACGGCACAACACGTTTCCCTGTGAAGCATATCCCCGTTCGCACATTTCAAAGGGCGGCTCTCAGCCGCCCTTTTCTTTCTCTTTGGCTTCCTTCCAAAGCTGGGATAAAACCTCCATGCCCGCCTCGCCTAACCGCCCTCCGCGCCCGACCAGCTCCCGTTCGATATAGCCGAAGCGGCGGATGAATTTCTTCGCGGAGGCCCTAAGCGCGTCCTCAGCGTCAATATGCAGGAAGCGCGCCGCATTGACCACGCTGAAAAGCAGATCGCCCAGTTCCTCGCGGCGTGTTTCTTCGTCCGGCGCATTTTTAAGCTCGTACAATTCTTCTTCCAGCTTTTGCAAGGGGCCTTCGATATCCGGCCAGTCGAAGCCCACTCTGGCCGCCTTATCCTGCACCTTTTGCGCCAGCAGCAGGGCCGGCAGGTTATCGTTGACTTTCATGAGGGGTTGCGGCCCTTCCCCTTCCCCGGCTTTGATCAGTTCCCATTGGTTGAGCACCTGGCGCGAGTCGCGCGCTGGGCCTCCGGCGAAAACGTGCGGATGGCGGCGGATCATCTTGGACGTGACCGCTTCCAGCACGTCGTTTATATCGAAACGCCCTTCCTCTTTGGCGATTTGCGCGTGAAAAACCACCTGCAAAAGCACATCGCCCAGCTCGTCGCAGAGTTTGTCGTCGCGCCGCTCGTCTATGGCGTCCAGCACCTCATAGCTTTCCTCGAGCAGGTTTCTTTTCAGGCTTTCATGGGTCTGCTCCCTGTCCCAGGGGCAGCCGCCCTCGCCGCGCAGCCGTTCGATGAGCCGCAGCAGATTCAACCATTTTTCTTCGTTCAACGCTTTTCGCCTCCGATTTTAGTGATTTATTTCTTCCCGCGCCAAAGCCAGCAAACGCTCTTTGCTGTTTAACTCCGGGTTTTCCAGCACCAGCCCCAGCAAGTGAGCGAGAAGACGGCCCAGCCTCGGCCCTTGCGCAAAACCCAGCCCCAGCAAATCGTCGCCGTTTATGGCCAGCCTTTCCGCGGAGAAGCAATCCCCGTCCTTAAGGATTTGCCGCAAGACCCGCCCGGCTTCTGTGAGGGAAGCAGGCGGGGGAGAGGGCGGCCGCTGCGCCCGCAAATCGGCCTCGCGCACGGCAAAGAGCAGGCGTGTGTTTTCTTCTCCAGTTTGGGACAGCAGCTTGCGCAGAACGGGCGGTTGCGGCGGCAATTCCGCATGATGATATAAAATCAGCTGTTCCGCCAACTCTGACAGGGAACGGGGGAACTTCAGCCCGCGCAGGATTTCCCGCGCCATCGCGGCGGAAATCTCAGCGTGACCGGGAAAGCCGCCATTTTCATTGTGCGGGCAGCGCGGCTTGCCGACGTCGTGCAAAAGCATGGCCAGGCGCAAGGGCAAGAGCGGTTCGGCTTGGTTCACACCCGCGAGCAGGTGTTCCCCGACCGAAAAGCCGGGCTTTCCGCCGTCTTGCGGGCAGGAGAAGCACTCGTCAAGCCCCGGAATAAGCACGCGCAGCAGGTCAGCGATCTCAAGATAGGGCCGGTTTAGTTTGTTTTTTGTCAGGAGCGCGCAGAGTTCATCGCGCACGCGTTCCGCCGTCAGGGAAGAAAGCAGGTGTTTCTGCCTGCTCATGGTCGCCCGCGTTTCCGGTTCGATCGTGAAGCCCAGAGAGAAGGCGAACCTGGCCGCGCGCAGAATGCGCAAAGGGTCTTCGCCGAAACGTTTTTCCGGCCGCCCCACGCAGCGAATAAGCCGGTTTTGCAGGTCTTTTTGGCCGCCGAAGGGATCAATCAGCCCTTCTTCTTCGCAAAAAGCCAGGGCGTTGACCGTGAAATCCCGCCGCGAAAGATCTTCGCGCAGGCTGTCGTGGAAAACCACCCCGTCGGGGTGCCGCGCATCCGAATAGCGGCTCTCCCTGCGGAAAGTGGTCAGCTCGAAAGGCTTTTTCCCCAGCAAAAGGGTGAGGGTGCCGAAACGCTCGCCGGTATCAAGCAGGGGAAACCCGGCGAAAACCTCGCGCATGGCGGCGGGCGCGGCCTCGGTGGCAATATCCCAGTCGTGCGGCGCGAGGCCCAAAAGGCTGTCGCGCACGCAGCCGCCCACGGCATAGGCGGCAAAGCCCCTGCCGCGCAAGGCGCTGATAATGAATTTCACTTCCTCAGGCAATTTCATCGGCAAGGCCCCCTCGGTTCTATTTTAACAGGATGGGGGAGGGAAGGCAAGACGTATAAAAAGGCGGCCTTTCGGCCGCCCTCTGTTTTTTGCGCTTTTGGATTAATTTATTTAATATGCTCGGGCAGATCAACCGGCGCGCCCAAGCCGGGCAGCTTGCCGTCTTCCACCGTCCAACCGCCTTTCGCCGTGAAGCGCCCGCCCAAGGCGCCGTCGGCTGAGATTTGCGCAGCGCTCAAATCCGCGCCGTCAATTTCATTCGCGCCGACTATGCCGTTGCCGCCAAAATCCATACCGGAAAAGGCGATGTTACCGGAGAGGGTGGCCTTGCTGTAAAC
>WRDJ01000138.1 GCA_009783495.1 Clostridiales bacterium
ACCAAAAGGAAAGCCGCCGGCCCCGGCTGGCTGGATTTCGAGGCCGGCATAGAAGCGGCTTCCGAGATTTGGGAGCGCCCCACCGGCGAAGCGGGCACGAAAGCGTCCGATATGATGATCATGGCCTTTTCCTCCGGCACCACCGGTTACCCGAAAATGATCGCGCACGACTATACTTATGCGCTGGGGCATCTTATGACCGGCGTTTTCTGGCACCGGGTGATTGACGGCGGGCTGCACTTCACCATCTCGGATACCGGCTGGCTCAAATCGCTGTGGGGCAAAATGTACGGCCAATGGCTGGGAGAATCGGCCATCTTCACCTATGATTTCGAGAAATTCAACGCCGCCAGCATTTTGAAGATGATCCAAAAATACCGCGTCACCACCTTATGCGTGCCGCCCACCATGTATCGCTTCCTGCTCAACGAAGATTTAACGCAATATGACTTGAGCAGCCTCGTGCATTGCACCACGGCGGGTGAGGCGCTGAGCCCCGACGTCTTTAATCAATGGAAAAACCAGACTGGCCTGGCCCTGCATGAAGGCTTCGGCCAAACAGAGACGACCATCAGCTGCGGCACGCTATATCCCTTCACCGAACCCAAGCCCGGCTCAATGGGCCTGCCCATCCCCGGCCACAGCGTCATTCTGGCCGACGAACAAATGCGCGATTCCGACCCAGGGGTGATCGGCGAGATCTGCATCAAGGCCACGCCCGCTTCCCGCCCGATCGGCATGTTCCAGGGCTATTATAAGAATCAGGAAGAAAACGAGCGCAAATGGCAAAAGGGCTATTACCGCACCGGCGACACCTGTTACCGCGATGAATCCGGCTATCTTTGGTATGTGGGCCGCAACGACGACATCATCAAATCGTCGGGTTACCGCATCGGCCCGTTCGAAGTGGAAAGCGTGCTGCTGGAGCATCCGGCGGTGCTGGAAGCGGCGGTGACCGGCGTGCCGGATGAGATCCGTGGCTTTGCCGTGAAAGCGACCGTGGTTTTGCGCAGCGGCTTCACGCCCTCCGCCGCCATGGTCAAGGAGCTGCAAAATTTCGTCAAGCAAAACACCGCGCCTTATAAATATCCGCGGGTGATCGAATTCGTCGGCGAACTGCCCAAGACCATCAGCGGTAAGATTCGCCGGGTGGAAATCCGCCAGCGCGACGCTGAAGAATAGATACAAAAGAATAGGTGCAAAACAAGGGACGGCTAAACGCCGTCCCTTGTTGCTTGATTATGCTGAATCCGGGGAGCCGATTCACCAATACCGCCAAAACAAATCATATTTGAGCAGCCATTGCAGTTCCTCTATCAGATCCTGCATCCATTCATTGTCTTCGTATTTATCCAAGGCCTTGCCGAGATCGTCATACATTTTTTCCCAGTTTTCGCCGCCGCCGTTGACGTCAATGGCGAAGCGGCTGTTCCAGGTGGGCATTTTGATTTTGCTGATCGAGGTCTGCGCGTATGTAATCTTGAACTGCCCCAGGTCAAGGCGTTCGCCGTCCACAATCATGATGAGCTTGGCCGTCACGGCCTGCTTTTTGCCCTCTTTGGCCAGCGTCACGGCGAGATCGAAGCCCTGCTCGTCACCCCAGAAATCTTTTTCGGAATATGTGAGCCTGAATTTGCCTTCAGGCTGTTTGCCCGGCTTATACCCTTCCACGGTGAGGTTGACGGTCACGTCCTCCCAGACAAAGGCGTGTTCCCAAGAATCCCATACTCTATTTCTGAAAACGAACTTGGCCTCGCCTTCCCAGGCGCCGTTTTTCTTCTCGAAATCGCCGGTGATGGAGTAACTCATGCCGGATTCAGCCAGCTTGGCGTCAATGCTCATGTTTTTGCCGTCGTTTAAGATCTGATATGAGATGACCATATCGCTGCCCGGGAACCCGTCAAGCGTTCTCGCCACGACCTGGTTTCTATGGACATAGACCGTCATGCGGAACATCGTGCCGTTCTCGCCGCGGTAATTGTAAAGCTCATCTTCAAGTGAATCAATCATCTCGTCGAGCTGGTTCGCGAAGCCGCCGTAAACACCGAGGTTGTCGTCAATATAGCTGATGAGGTTATTGTTTTTCCTCACTTCCTTGAGCGCGGAGATGAGAAGCTTCATCAGGTCTTTTTCCTTGAAATTCATGACATAGCGGTCGCATTTCAACTCGACCTTGCCGGAGGACAGCGGAACGTTTTTATCAATGACGGCGATGTCGTCGGCCAGTTTGAAATATTCTTTGGCGATGTTATTAAGCGTGACGTTAAGTTTTTTCATGTCGAGGTCGGAAGCCGACGTTAAGCTGTTGGGGTCGGTCGCCCAGCGCAGAAAAAAGTCCGTCAGGCCGGGGAAAGCCAAGCTGATATCCACGCCGTCCATGGCCAGCGTGGCGTCAATGTCATCCCCGTCAATTGTCAGGCGTCCTTCGGCCAGAAGCTTTTGCCCCACCAGGCTGATGACGGCGTTCAAGGACAGGTCGGGGATATTATCGCCCAGATATTCGCGGGCGCCTTCTCCCGGCTTATATTCCAGTGAAACCTCATATTTGACGCCTTTGCCGCTGATGGAACTGAGCGGCTGCGACAAGGCCTTGAAAGAGTTCGTTTCCGCTTTTTCATAAGAAGACGAGGCCAGAGCGGGAAGAAGGAAGAGGATCGCCATAATTACGGCGGCGATGGCGACCAGCGCCACGGCGGTGATCACTGTTGATGCAGGCTTCCGTTTCTTCGTTTCGGAGTATTCAGACATTTTAATCCCCCTTTTTTATGTAAAATCTCTTAATTTTATGATAACACTTATGCAAGCCGCTGTCAACATAGAAGATAAACTCGCGAAAAAACAGTGATTGAGAAAGAAAGCCTCTTCGCTGCGCTCAGAATGACCGGGGAACGGGAGTTTTTCTTCCCGTTAGCGCCTTTCTGATTAGGCATAGGGGAGCCGAACCGTGTGGAGTTCGGCTCCCCTATGCCTAACCGCCTTCTGCCCCCCTCCCCTCTTACCTCTGTTTCGCCACTGCCTCTATCTCGATTTTGGCGCCAAAGGGCAGGGCGGAAACGGCGACGGCGGCGCGCGCCGGTTTGGGGCCGGGGAAATATGGCGCGTATATCTGGTTAAAGGCGGCGAGATTTTCGATCCCGGTGAGATAAACGTTCACCTTGACCACCTCGTCCATGGAGCAGCCGGCCGCTTCCAGCACCCTTCGCAGGTTGGCAAGCGCCTGATGGGCCTGCTCCTCAAAGGGCTCCGGAAGCCGTTTTTCGCCGTCCATGCCCAGCTGCCCGCTGCAAAAGACGAAACCGCCGGCCTCGCGGAAGGGGGAATAGGGCGGCGGTTGAGGCGGCGGTTCCGCACATTCTCCCGTGCGGGAAAGGCCGAGCTCCGCCTTGATTTGTTGGGCCAAGGCCTTCAGCCCGGGCGAGAGATCGCGGATTCTTTGCGCGCTTTCCAGTTCGGCCAGCGCGGATTGCAATTGCGCGGGCTCGCGCAGGATTTGCGGCAGGCGGGTTTTCAACTCGGCGAAAACGAGGGCGGCTGTTTCGCAAGGCATTTTCATCGGCTCCTTTTTTATGTTAATCAAGGGGCAGGGGGCTTTCAAGAGAGAGTGACATATCCGGCGGCGGATAATCCCGCGGGTCGAGGCCCGCGATGGGGCCTTCCCGCAGCAAGAGGGCGGTCAGCTCGTCCATGCCGCGGTTGATGAGCAAGCCGCGCAAACGCTCGATGGCCGGGCCGCGCGGCAGGCAGAAATGGCTGGCGCAGGC
>WRDJ01000139.1 GCA_009783495.1 Clostridiales bacterium
GGGTCGTTGATATAAAGCCCGCTGACCGTTTTCCCGTTGCCGTCAAAGATGCCTTTGAAAGCGAATTTCATCAATTCTTCAATCCCCGACCCATTCCCATTATTATACCCGCCGATGGGGACCCAGCCCTTGCCCGAGGCATAAGCGGAAAGGCTAATGTCGTTCATCAGCTTGATATAGACCGTGCCGTCCGGGTCGCCCAGGATGGTTTTTTCCAATTCGCCAAGGTTGACCAGCCGCGCGATTTCCGCCAACTGCTCCGGCCTTGTCACCTGTAACGGGTCGCTCACCGTGCCTTTGCCCGCCCACACGCCGTCCCACGGGCAGACGCAAGTCTCTTCTCCGCAAGCCGCGCAGACGATTATGGGGGGATTGACGCCGCAGTCGCAGTCATCTTCGCCGCAAACCTGACAGGCGGGGGTGATGTCGGGGCAAGTGCAGATTTCCTCGCCGCAAATTTGGCAAGCGGGATCAATGCCGGGGCAGACGCAGGGATCTTTGCCGCAGGTCTCGCAGTCCTGCGGGTTCACTCTGGCGATGTTTTTGAAAATATCCGCGATCGCCCCGCCGTTGGCAACGGCGAAAACGGCCGTGGCGGAGAGTATGACGACGGCTAGGGCAACCATCAAGGTGCGCAGGCTCAGTCTCATTCCACCGGGCCTGCGGGAGCTCCGCCCGGAGTTTCCGGCTGCGGCGCCGGAATAGATGAAATTCTTGCGTAAATCCGCATCGGGCTGGCCGACGCGCGCCCGCTCGGCTATATTATTCAGCATACGCTCCCGCGCGGTTTCGTCAGCCTCGACTTTGTTCCAAGATTCGATGATTTGTTTGTTCTTCGGCATTAAAATCCCCTCCCAACTTTTTTCTCAGAAGCTCTCTCGCTCCCTGCAGATGTGTCCTGACCGTGGATTGCGGCTTTTGCAGTTTCTCCGCGATCTCTACGCTGGAATAGCCCTCGTAATAATACAGATAGATCACCGTTTTGAATTTGCCGGGCAACTCCATGATGGCCTCGAAAACCTCATCCGTCTTGATTTTCTGTCTGTTCCGCGTATCCTCGAATTGCAGATTATCCAGGTATTCAAGCCCCTCACGCCTGCTCCACCAATGCCGCAGGCCGTCCTTGCAGAGGTTGGCGGCTGTCCGGATCAGCCACGCCTTCTCGTGCTCCTCGTTTTCAAACGCGCCGCATTTGTTGATCAGTCTGACGAAGGTTTCCTGAACCATGTCCTCGGTGTCGGCGGCGTTCTTCATATAAGCAAAACACACGCGATATATGGTTTGAACATGGCGTTCGTAAAGCCCGGCAACTTCTTCGTACGTACGATGCAA
The DNA here is from genome assembly GCA_009783495.1 of Clostridiales bacterium. Taxonomy (GTDB): domain Bacteria; phylum Bacillota; class Dehalobacteriia; order UBA4068; family UBA4068; genus WRDJ01. Next base: position 1,333 of record WRDJ01000139.1, read on the forward strand.
AGATTTTGCCATTTCTCCGCCTCCCTTCACTTGTAATACGATCGAGCAAGGCAAAACGTCGAAAAATTTTAGGGGGTTGAAAAATTTTTAATGGAAACGCCGGTTCGCCACCCCGAAACCGAAATTTTCCGGATGGTGAACCGGCGTTTGAAAGGATCCGGCCATGCGAGTTGAAATTATGTGAAAGAGGCCAGCAGGTCGCCGGCCTGGACGGTGTCCCCCACCTTCACCGCAAGCGCAACAACGCCGTCGCACGAAGCGAGGATGTCGTTTTCCATCTTCATCGCTTCCAGCACCAATAAGAGCTCGCCGGCCCGCACAGCCTGCCCGTCTTTAACCACGACCTTCACGATGGTGCCAGGCAGGGGGCTGCTGACGGTCTCTCCACCGGCCTGCGCCGGAGGGGCCGCGGGTTCGGGCGCTCTGGGCGGAGCAAAAGGCTTCTCCGGCGCTTTGGGTGCGGGAACCGCAACAGGCTTCACCGCCGCAGGGGCTTCCGTGCCGCCCAGTTCCTCCACTTCCACCAAGAAAATTTCTCCGTTCACGGTCACTTGATATTTTTTCATTTTTAACGCCCTCTTTCCTAAACTAAATTAATAAAACTTCTGCCTGTCTGCGATGATTTGGGCGGCGGCCGAGGTGGCCCAGGCGCTGCGCGCCCCCACGACCCTTCTTGTGCCCTTAAATCTTTTCGGCTGCACGGCGTTCGGATTGATTGCCCGTGCGCTCCCGGCCCTTTCGATGCTCAAAAACTTCAGCTGCGAGAGGCTTTTGCCTCTGGCCGCGGCAACGGCGCAACAAATGAGTGCGACCGTTTTAGCTTCGATTGCATCCCGTTCGTCATGGGGCGCGAAAAGGACGGGCAGCGGTGCGGCGAGGTTTGGCGCCGGTTCTGCTTTGGACGATTTTTTGCCGCCAAGTTTGCCGGACAGAAAACCCAGGCTTATTTTTGACATATGGATTCCTCCCTTCAGTCGCTCATATATTACGCTGATTGCTTCTGTTTTGTCGCCAAACCAAAAGTAAACCCCATTTTACGCGGACGCACAATGTGCGTTCCTACAAAATAACAACAACTATTGAGCAAATGACGCGCCTTGTTGGGGCTTGGCTGATATAAATCTTCTGTCCTCTTGCCTCTGACTTTTTGCCTCTGTTCAGCCCCACCCCCCGGCCCCTTCCCCAAAAAGGGGGAGAAGCGTTTTATGTAGGGGTTGACGCCTGCGGCGTCAACCCCTACATAAGGGAAGATTAAGAACGAACTGCCCGCATTGTTGTCGCTTTGATCTTCTGCCCTCTTGCCTCTGACTTTTTGCTTCTATAACGGGATATTGCCGTGTTTTTTGCCGGGCCGCGTTTCCCTCTTGCTTAAAAGCGCATCCAAGGAGCGGATCAGGTAATACCTGGTCTGTTCCGGCTCAATCACCAAATCTACCAGGCCGCGCTCCGCGGCGCAATAGGGGTTGGAAAAAAGCCGCTCATATTCGCCGATTTTCTCCTGCCTTTTGGCCGCCGGGTCGGGGGCGGCGGCGATCTCCTTACGGAAAACGATATTAGCCGCGCCCTGCGCGCCCATTACTGAAATCTGCGCCGTCGGCCAGGCCAAAACCATGTCGGCCCCCAGAGATTTCCCGCACATGGCCAGATAGGCCCCGCCATAGGCCTTGCGCGTTATCACGGTGAGCTTGGGCGACGTGGCCTCGGAATAGGCATAGAGAAGCTTGGCCCCGTGGCGGATGATGCCGCCGTGCTCCTGGGAAACCCCCGGCAAATATCCGGGAGTATCCACCAAGGTCAGAAGCGGAATGTTGAAGCAATCGCAGAAGCGCACAAAGCGGCTGGCCTTATCCGAAGCGGCGATGTCGAGGCAGCCGGCCGCCACCTTGGGCTGGTTGGCGATCACGCCGACGGAAATGCCGCTCAAACGGATGAAGCCGACCACCACGTTTTGCGCATAGAGGGCCTGCACCTCGAAAAAGTCCTTATCGTCGGCGATGGCCGTGATCACGTCTATGATATTATAAGGCCGGTTGGATTCAAAGGGCACGACCTCCGCCAGGGAGGCTTCCGCACGTTCCGCCGGGTCTTCCGTCTCATAAACGGGCGCGCCGTCCAGATTGTTGGAAGGCAGGAAGCTCAAAAGACGTTTGATCTGCGAGAGGCATTCCGCCTCGCCGCGCGCGAAAAAGTGCGCGTTGCCGCTCAATTTATTATGCGCCATGGCCCCGCCCAGCTCCTCCGGGCTGACGTCCTCGCCGGTCACGGCCTTGATGACCTGCGGGCCGGTGATGAACATCTGGCATTTATCTACCATGAAAATGAAGTCGGTGATGGCCGGGGAATAAACCGCGCCGCCCGCGCAGGGGCCCATCACCACCGAGATCTGCGGGACCACGCCGGAAGCCA
>WRDJ01000140.1 GCA_009783495.1 Clostridiales bacterium
CGTAATAGAGCAATCCACCGGCCCGATGCACGATCTCGGCGATTTCGATGATGTTCTCATCGAAAAGGCCCAAGGTGTTAGGATTGGTCAGCATCAAACCGGCCGTTTCCCCGTCCATGGCGGCGGCCAGGGCGCCCAGATCCACCCCGCCGCGCTCATCGGAACTGATCTCCACCACCTCCAGCCCCACCATCATGGCGGAGGCCGGATTGGTGCCGTGCGCGGAATCGGGAACGATGATCTTTTTGCGTTTGCCGTCGCTGCGGCTTTCGTGATAGGCTTTCATCATCATCAGGCCGGCCATTTCTCCGTGCGCCCCAGCCGCGGGAACCAGGGAAAATTCCTCCATGCCGGTTATTTCCGCCAGCATGCGTTCCAGTTCATACATAAGTTGCAAGGCGCCCTGTGCGCTTTCTTGCGGTTGCCAGGGGTGCAGGCGCGTGAAGCCGGGCAAAGCGGCCATGTCCTCATTGAGCTTGGGGCTATATTTCATGGTGCAGGAACCGAGGGGATAAAACCCGCTTTCCACGCCGTGATTGAGTTGCGAAAGGCGCGTATAATGCCGCACCGCGTCCAGCTCGCTCACTTCCGGCAATTCCGCCGCTTGCGCGCGTAAGAAGCGTGCGGGGAGATATTCCTCAAGGGGTTTTTCCGGCACGTCGCAGGCGGGCAGGGAAAATGCCCGCCTGCCCGGCGCGGAAAGTTCGAAAATCAATGGTTCCGCTTTTTTCATGCCCGCTCACCCGCCTTCTCCGCCAGAATATCAATCTCTTCTTTGCTGCGTTTTTCCGTAAGGGCCAAAAGCCAGCCGTTTTCCAGCTGCGGATAATCCTTGCTTAGGTCGAGGCCGCCGATGATTTTCTGCGCCAGCAAACGGCGGTTGAGTTCCGGCACCGGTTCCTCGGCTTGCAGGGCGAACTCGGAGAAAAAGGGCGCGCCCGGGAAAAGCGGGGCGAAACGGCCGGTTTTCAGCAGCTTATCATAGGCGTAATGGGCTTTGGCCAGGGAAAGCCTGGCCGCTTCACACAAGCCCTCTTTACCCATCACCGTCATATAGACGGCGGCGGTGAGGGCGCAGAGCGCCTCATTGGAGCAAATGTTGGAGGTGGCCTTTTGCCGCCGGATATGCTGCTCGCGCGTCTGGATAGTCAGCACAAAGCCCCTTTTGCCCTCGACGTCCCTGGTCAGGCCGGCGATGCGCCCCGGCATGCGGCGCAGATATTTTTCTTTGGCGGCGAAAAAGCCCACATAAGGCCCGCCGAAAGCAATGTTGTTGCCCAAAGCCTGCCCCTCGCCCACCACGATGTCTGCGCCTTGGCGGCCCGGCGCTTCCAGCAGGGCCAAAGCCAGCGGGTCGGCGCAAACGATCAAAAGCGCCTTCGTTCCTTTCGTCAGGGCGGCTGCGGCCGCCACATCCTCCACGACGCCGAAAAAATTCGGCTGGGCCAGCAAAACCGCGCCGATGCCGTCATCCAGCTTGTCCTTGAGAAAGGCCAGGTCAAGGCCGCCGTTTACGAAGGGTATCTCTTCCGCCGCTATGTCGTTGAAGCGGCAATAGGCGGCAACGGTCTTGCGGTATTCCGGGTGAATGGCGGCGGAAAGCAGGACCTTTGCCCGCCGGTTGGCCGCACAGGCGCAAAGCGCCGCCTCCGCCAGGGCGGTCGCCCCGTCATACATGGAGGCGTTAGCCACGTCCATGCCGGTGAGTTCGCAAATCATGCTTTGATATTCAAAAATGCTTTGTAAGGTGCCCTGGCTGATCTCAGGCTGATAGGGCGTATAGGCGGTGAGAAATTCCTGGCGCGAAACGAGATGCTTGATCAAGCCAGGAATAAACCTGTCATAGGCCCCTGCGCCCAAAAAGCAGGTATATTCGTCCAGAGAGGCGTTTTGCGCGGCCAGGGCGGAAACCTGCCTGACCAGATCCTGCTCGGCCAGGGGCGCGGGCAGGTCAAGCGGGCGTTTTAGGCGCGCTTCCTCCGGGATATCGGCAAACAAGTCCTCCATAGAGCCGAAGCCCAATGAACGCAGCATTTCCTCCCGCTCAGCCGCGGTGCTGCCGCTGTATCTGTGCATGGATTATTCTCCTTCCTCACAAAGCGCGGCATAGCCGGCTTCGTCGAGAAGTTCGTTCAGTTGGGAGACATCCTCGGCCTCCACCACGGCGATCCAGGCGCCATAGGGGTCGAGGTTGACGAGGGCCGGGTTATCGGCCAGTTTCTCGTTGACGGCGACGACCTTGCCGGAGACCGGGCAAAAGACATCGGAAGCCGCCTTGACGGATTCCACAACACCCAGAACGTCGCCTTTTTCCAGTAAGTCTCCCACCATGGGCAGATCCACGAAAACGATGTCCCCCAGATGCTCCTGCGCGTAATCCGCGACGCCCACATAGACCTTCGCGCCCTCCGCCCTGGCCCACTCATGCTCGGGCGTATACTTTAACCCCGCTTTGATGTTCATTGCTTTTTCCTCCTTATTAAAGTTTGAATGTTTTATTTTTTGATGTTTTCGCCTAAGAACAGATAATATTGCATCATTACTTCCGCAACCTCAAAGGGGAAATTCTTTGCCCCCGGAAAGGTGTTCACTTCAAAGATTTTTAGCTCGTTTTCGTTTTCCCGGTCAATGCCGACGTCAATGCCAAGCGCGTCAATCATTTTGTCATATTTATTTTGCATTAATTGCGGAATTGTCACGGAAAGCGTAACCAGCTCGTCATAATATTTTTTCCAGTCGCTGCCGAATTCCTCAAACAAAAATTCTTTTATGTCGCCAGCCGAACCTCCTTGAGCAAGATTTGAAACAATCTGATTGACATTTCCGATGCGCGGATAAATTTTCACCAGAACCCATTCGCCGTCTTCACCCCTTCTCACATGGATTCTGAGGTCAAAGGGATTTCCCGCATTTGTCCTGCTGCTCACATACCGCTGAACAAGATAGGAATCGCAAAAGCACTTGGCGTAATATTCATTGAATTGCGCCGGAGATAATCTGCATATCTCGTCTCTTAATTGCAGCGCATATGCGCCGCCTTCCTTATGCAGTCTGTAAACGCTTCTGCCAGGCTTGCCTCTGACGGGTTTAATAATCACTTTTTTATATTTTTGCAAAACGTCGCCTATATCAACGTCTTTGTATTGAAAGGTTTCGATCAGGTAGCGTTCGGCTTCTCTGTTTTCCCGCAGAATGGCGTCCACTTTGATTTTTCCGCCCAAGTTGGTAAAAGTAAAAACGCAAAACTTTTCCAAATGTTCGTATAAGTCTTTGTGCTTACGATTAAAGCTGTAAACATCGTCAATGACGTCGGGATATTCCGTTTCCCGCTCAACATATCCGCCTTTTTCCAAAAAAGTGCCTGTGATTTTTTTGTTTTTCACATCCACAGATTCGGGCCGGAAGCAGAAAAACTCCGCTCCATAACGGCTCGCGAGCGCGAAGAGGTAGCGGGCCATGACCGGCGGGTCTTTTTCATATCTCAAGAAACCGATTTTCATATCCGTCCCTCCCTTCAAACTTTTCCGGCCTTCGCGGCCTCCGCCCTGGCCCACTCATGCTCGGGCGTGTACTTTAACCCCGCTTTGATGTTCATTGATTTTTCTTTCTTAAATTAAAGTTTGCATATTTTTATTTTGTGAAAACTTGCCGGCTTATGGTCATCCAAGTCTTTCAAAAAACCGGTAATAATTGAGCAGCATACCGAG
>WRDJ01000141.1 GCA_009783495.1 Clostridiales bacterium
CCTCCTTATGCAGGAAAGAAAGGCAGAAAAGGCAATCCTCCTCACGTGTTTGCGCGAAATAGGCATGGCAAATGTGGAAGCCCTCGTCATATAGCTTTGAGAGGGCCCCGATGCCGCCGTCCACCTGCCTGCGGGAATGGCTTTCCTGCAGATAGGCGTTCTGCTTTTCCAGTTGGGCCGCCTTTTGCTGCAGAAGCTGTCCCTCCTGCAAAAGCGCGGAAAATTTTTCCTGCCAGTTTTTGATCTCGTCAGCCAAACTCATGGTCTTTTCTTCTCTTCTTTCTTTAATTCACCCGTTCTCTTTTTCCGCAGGAACGGCGGCGGGAGAATCTTTGCCATCGCATTTCTGTTTGCCGCAAGGCCTTTCTTCGTCCTCGTAATGCTCATATTTCAGGCAGCACATCAGCCTGCCGCAAACGCCGGAGATCTTGGCCGGGTTGAGCGAAAGGTTCTGTTTTTTGGCCATGCGGATCGAGACGGGGTGGAAATCCCCAAAGACGGCATGGCAGCAAAGCTCGCGCCCGCAAGTAGCCATGCCCCCCATCATTTTCGCCTCGTCGCGCACCCCGATCTGTCTGAGCTCGATGCGGGTGCGGAAAACCCCTGCCAAGTCGCGCACAAGTTCCCGGAAATCCACCCGGCCCTCGGCGGTGAAATAAAAGACGATCTTGCTCGAATCGAAGATATAGGAAACATCCGTCAATTTGATCGGCAGGTTATGCTGGCGTATCTTTTCCCGGCAGACGCCGAAAGCTTCCTTTTCCGCCAGCAGGTTGGCCTGATGCTGCACGGCGTCCTCAGCGGTGGCCTTGCGCAGCACGTCCTTAAGGGGGCTGGCCAATTCGCCCTCGTCAATCTCTTTGCCGGCCGCCGCCACCGTGCCGTATTCCAGGCCGCGGGCGGTTTCCACTATCACGGCGTCCCCCGGGGCCAGCGGGAGATCACGCGGAGAGAAATAGTAAACTCTGCCCGCTTTTTTGAAGCGCACGCCGACCACCTTGACCGTTTTGCCGGTGAAACGAGGCTTGCCTTTTTTGGCGCGCGGCCCGATCTCATCCAGAGCTTCCTCAAAAGCGCCGCCCGCATCAAATTCCTTGTCAAATCCGTTATTACCGCCATTGGCTTTCGCGGCCATAATCAAACCCCCATATCAAGAATTGCCGAAAATCGGCGCCGTAGTTTTTTGTATTATATTATTATAACAAAAAGGCTTGAGTATATCAAGCCGTGTTTTTGCGACTTAACGCGTTGCCGGCGACGCGCGTTTCAGGGCCGACCAAAGGCGCAGGAAAAACACGTCCAGCGAAAGGCGCAGGTTGGCGTTCTTATGGATCTCCCGCAGGCATTCTTCGGCCAAAAGAGCGGTCGTGAGCAGCGTTTTCGGCTGGATGGCAGGCAATCGGGCCGGGGCCTCCCGCGCTTCCCCGGCAAAGGGGGCCGACAGAGAGGCGTGCAGGATACGCAGGATGGCCGCCAGCAGGTGCAGCGCGCCCTCGCGGTCTTTCTCCCAGGACGCCGCCCGGCCTAACACCTGATAGATACGCATTTGCGGCAAAGAATTCAGCAGTTCGGCGGCTTGCGGCAAAAGCTCCCGCAGCCGTTCTTCGGAGAGGGCGAAACTGCCGGAAGCTCCCGCGTTCACCGCTTGACAGCGCGAAAGCACGGTGGGCAAAATTTTATCCGTCGTTTGCGCGAGCAGGATGAATACCGTGTCTGCCGGGGGATCTTCCAAAATTTTGAGCAGGCTGTTGGCCGCTTCCTCCTTCATGGCTTCGCTGTTTTTGATGATGACGGTTTTGCAGCGGCCCTCGAACTTTTGCCAATGCAGCTTGCTTTGCAGCTTGCGCAGCTGCTCCACCCGCAAATAATTGCCCTCCGGCTCCACCACGGTCAAATCGGCGTGGTTTAAACGGGCGATTTTGTGGCAAGAAGGACATTCGCCGCAAGGCTGCCCGTCGGCGGCGCTTGATAGGCAATTCAGAGCCATGGCCAGCAGCAAGGCCTGCTCAAAACCGTTTTCCCCGCATAGGAGATAAGCGTGGGCGGCTTGCTCTTTGGCCACCGGCCGGGCCAGGGCTTCCAGCAAACGGGCGCTCATAGGCCGCCACCGGGAAGAAAACGCGCGGGCAAACGTACTCTCAGTTCGCGGAGGATTTGCTCCCACACCTCGTCCGGGCCGGGAGAGGCGTCTATGGTGACGATGCGGCCGGGGTCGGCCAGCGCCAGCCCGTCATAAAAGGCAGCTACACGCTCAAAAAAGCCCGGCCCTCCCGCTCCAGCCGGTCGCTTTGCGTGCCGCGGCGGCGGAAAGCCACCCCCAGAGGCACGCGCAGATAGAAAGTCAAATCCGGCCGCAAGCTGGCGGTGGCGAAATTATTGATCCACTCAAGATCAGAAATAACAAAACCACTCCTGCTGCCTTGATAAGCTATGGTGGAATCCGTGAAACGGTCACAAACCACCACCTCTCCCCGCTCCAGCGCGGGCCAGATGAGCGAGGCCACGTGTTGGGCCCGATCCGCCGCGAAAAGCAAGGTTTCCGTGCGGGGGTCAATGCTCTCCTCGCGGTGCAAGACGAGGCGGCGGATCTCGGCGCCCAAAGCGCTGCCGCCGGGTTCTCTGCTGGAAAGCACGAAACAGCCCGCTTCACGCAAATATGCCGCCAACTTTCCCGCCATCAAGGTCTTGCCGCAGCCGTCCACGCCTTCAAAAGTGATGAAAAAACCCTGTTCCTTTACCATAGTTCCATTCGCTCCTTTCCGGCGGATTAATCGGTCAATTAATAAGTGTGTTTTTGTTTTAAGAAATCAACGGCCTCTCCCATTTCTCCTCTCTCCTATTTTCTACCCCACTCCCTCCCCGGGAAAGGAAAATTTCTTCTTTATATGGGGTTGCCGCCGAAGGCGGCAACCCCATATAAAATTGGAAATTAAGAGCGGGAAAATAGCGAACAGCCAAAAATTAAGGAGAAGCGGAAAGTGACAAGCAGCACGCGAATCGTCAAGGCGTGACCGCAGTCGTACCGTATAACAGAGTGGGGAAGAAAGAGGTCAGCGTGTGCAGCAAACGGCGAATCGCCGTTTGCCTTGATATAATATCGCGGCGCAGCGCCTGACACAGTAATGCGCCGTCAATTTTCACGACTAATCACACGGATATTGCGCAGGGTCAAATCATGCATTCCCTGAATCCGCCCGCCGCCGCGCACCACGCGCCGCAATGTTTGCAAAATGCCCGGGGTGATGATCTCTCCCGGCGAAACGAGCGGTATGCCGGGGGGATAAGGAATGATCATTTCTCCGGCCACGCAGCCCTCCGCCTCAGACAGCGGCACGGAATCATAATCGCAGCAAATCGCCTCGCCGGGCAGAAAGCGCAGCAAGGGCGCTTCCGATTGGAGGAAAAGGGGCTCTTCTTCAGTGGAGATCGTTTGTCCCGCGGCCAGTTCGCGGCAGGCGGCGACCAGCGCGCAGATATTCTCTTCGCGGTCGCCCAAGGTGAGCATGAAGGTGACGGCGCGTTCCTCGGCCATTTCCGCCACAATCCCCAGCGCCTCCAGCCTTTTGCCCATTTCATAGCCGCTCATGCCCCACTCGTTGGCCAGCACCAGGCGGCTGACGTCCATATCCACGGCAGGGGAGGACAAATGCTCCCGGCCTAAAACCG
>WRDJ01000142.1 GCA_009783495.1 Clostridiales bacterium
AATCACGGCCGCCGGGCAAGGCAGTAAGTCCCGCGCCCGGTTCGAAGAGGCTCAACTGCTCCGCCCCGAAGGAGAAAACTTTCGGGTCAATGAGCGCGCGCACGGTGCGTTCCTTGTCCAGACGCGGGCCGCAGGGCGCGTCCTTGCAGATGATGAAATATTTAGCCCGCTTCAGGACGACGCCCAGACGCTTCAGTTCGTCCGTGCCCAGCCTGCCGGCGCGCCGGGCCGAGACGATGCGCCGCGCGCTGACGGGGCCGATGCCGGGCACGCGCAGCAGGTCGTTCAAGGGGGCGCGGTTGACGTCCAGCGGGAAAAAGTGCATATTGTTGAGCGCCCAGTTGCATTTGGGGTCGAGATAGGGGTTGAAGTTGGGCGCTTCCTCGCTTAAAATTTCCCCCACGGCGAAGCCGTATTGCCGCATCAGCCAATCAGCCTGATAGAGCCGGTGTTCACGCAAAAGCGGCGGGGGAGTGGCGAGCGCGGGCAGCAGGCTGTTTTCCACCACGGGTATATAGGCCGAATAGAATACCCGTTTGAGGCTGAATTTCTCGTAAAGCGCGGAAGCCAGGTTGATGATTTGGTGGTCGCTTTCCCCGCTGGCGCCTACGATCATCTGTGTGGCCTGTCCGGCGGCGGCGAAGGAAGGCGCTTTTTTGCGTAAGGCCGGCAGATTGCCGCTTTTGACAAGCGCGTTCGCGCTGAGTTCGCTTTTGATCTGGCGCATGGGTGAGAGAATTGCTTCCTTGCTTTTGCCCGGGGCGAGCAAGGCCAGGCTGCGTTCGCTGGGCAGCTCGATGTTCACGCTTAGGCGGTCGGCAAGCAGGCCGAGCCGGTATATCAACTGCGGCGAAGTTCCGGGGATGACCTTGGCGTGCACATAACCCCAAAAATCGTATTTATAGCGCAAAATTTCCAGGGCTTTAACCATTAGTTCCGTGGTGTGGTCGGGGCTTTTTATGATGCCGCTGGACAAGAAAAGCCCCTCGATATAATTGCGGCGATAAAACTGCACAGTCAGCTCGGCCAGTTCGTCGGGGGACAGGCTGGCGCGCGGCACGTCGTTATCCGCGCTGTTCACGCAATATTTGCAATGATAGACGCAGCAGTTGGACATGAGTATCTTCAGGAGTGAAATGCAGCGCCCGTCGGCCGCGAAGCTGTGGCAGCATCCGGCTGCCACGGTGTATCCCGGCCTTTCCGTCCCGGAAGAGGTGCAAGCCACGTCATATTTGGCGCTGTCGGTCAAAATCGTCAGTTTTTGCATCAAGTCCATCTTAATCACCAAACCTTATTGCTATTTTAATAATTATATTATACAAACAAATGTTCTGGTTGTAAATAGGTAAAAGAACAACTGTTTGCATTTTTTATCGCAAAAGGATTCTTTTGCAGAGCGGCGAAATATCAAGCGGAAGGGGTGGGCTTATGAAAACGGAATGCGCTTGAGAAGCTTCAAGCCGCTCTGATTCAAACAAAAAAGCCCCTGCCGAACACGCAGCAATGCTGCGTGTTCGGCAGGGGCTTTTATCATAACCCTCAACCCATGATATTACTGTCCTTATGCAGCCCGGTGAGCAGAAAAACCACCCATTCTGCGACATTGGTGGCGTGGTCGCCGATCCGCTCGAAATATTTGGCGATCATGATGAGGTCAATGGCCTGCTCGCCGTTATCCCTGTTCTTCGTGATCAGCTCAATCAACTCCTGTTTTATGACGATGAAGAGCTTATCCACCGTGTCATCGCAAGCAATCACTTCCTGCGCCAGATGCAGGTCTTTTTTCACGAAGGCGTCAACGCTTTTCGTCACCATCTTCATGGTCGCCTGCGCCATTTGCGGAATATGCTCCAGCTTCTTGATATATTGCTTGCCGGCCAGCCGCAGGGTGATGCGCGCGATGTCGGAAGCCTGGTCGCCGATGCGCTCCAGATCGGTGATGATCTTCAGGACAGCCGAAATTAGCCGCAAGTCCCCGGCCACGGGTTGCTGCTGCAAGATCAGCTTAAGGCAAAGGCCCTCAACCTCGCGCTCTTTTTCATCAATTTCGTCGTCGGAAGCTATGATTTTTCGCGCCAGCTCGACGTCCTGCCCGACCAAGGCGGCGGAGGCGTCTGAAATGGATTTTTCCACCAGGGCGCCCATCTCGATAAGCGAGTTAAAGAGCTGATTCAGTTTTTCGTCAAATTTTTCCCTCATGTCGCAACCCCCTATTATCCGAACCTGCCGGTGATATAATCGCTTGTGCGCTGGTCGCGCGGGTTATAGAAAACTTGGTCGCTCAAGCCTTCCTCGATCAGATGCCCCATAAGCACGAAAACGATACGGTCGGAAATGCGTCCCGCCTGCTGCACGTTATGCGGGGCGATAACGATGGTGAATTGTTCTTTAAGCTGGATCAAAGACTCTTCGATCTTGGCCGTGGAGATGGGGTCGAGCCCGGAACAGGGGCGGTCCAAGAGAATCACTTCCGGCTCCACGGCCAAGGCGCGGGCAATGCACAAAAGCTGCTGCTGCCCCGGGGATAAATCGAGACCGGGCTTCTTCAGATTATCCTTGACCTCCGCCCACAAGGCCGCCTGGGTCAGGCTGCGTTCCGCAATGGCGTCCAAATCGCGTTTGCGGGTTATTCCGTGATGCCGGGGCCCGATCACAATATTATCATAAACGCTCATGGGAAAGACGTTGGGCTTTTGAAAAACCATGCCGACCTTTTTTCTCAGCTGGGCCACGTCCACGGTCTTTTCATATATGTGGACGTCGTCAAGCAAGACCTTGCCCTCGACTCTGGCGCCGGGGATGAGGTCGTTCATGCGGTTGAAAATGCGCAGGAGCGAGGATTTGCCGCAGCCGGAGGGGCCGATGATGGCCGTGATGGCGCGATCCTGAATATCCATGGTGATATTCCGCAAGGCATGGAAAGAGCCGTAAAAGAGATTCAGGCCGTTTGTTTCCAATTTTCCGCTGCGCTGTGGTTCCGGTTTTTTTTCGATTATATCATCCATTATATCACCTATATCACCCATTTTATCATCAATTCACCGTCCTCCTTGCTTCCGAAAAAATGGCGGCGACCCGTTTCTCCGCTATTTTACAAAATCCGTGTAACTTTATAATCAAATTATAGTGAAAAAGGCGCATAAACACAAGTAAAATTTTTATCCGAAAAAATCGGCGCTTCTTTCTTGGCGGAGATGCCGCAAAAAAACAGAAGCTCTGCTGATACAGAGCTTCTGAGGTGGGGAAGCTGGAGCTCCCGGTCGGATTCGAACCGACGACCTGCGCATTACGAATGCGCTGCTCTACCTGCTGAGCTACGGAAGCGAATTTTAGAGAGCGGGGTTTTCGATTACGGGTTTTATTTGTCACAAACCGCCCCGGCTAAAAAAGTTTGTTTTTATAATTTTATTTCACTTCTTGATCTTTTCAATTTTTTTGGCAGGAAATCAAAGAGCAACAAAAAGACTGCCACGGCTGCGGCGCCGATAAGAAAGTCCCTTAACATTAACATTGGATCAAATATATAACTCAAAGCATTGCCCATATAACGACTCTCCTCTCCTTATGTTGAGCCGATTAGCGCGCGCTTTTTCCGGCCCGTTGGCCGAACGATAATATTCTAACCTCAACGGCTCGTCAAGTCAAGCCTCTTTTGCAGGAA
>WRDJ01000143.1 GCA_009783495.1 Clostridiales bacterium
ATTCCATGCCGCAAAGCACACCGGCAAGCGGCAGTTCCACCTCGCGGTATAGCTTTTCCATGCCGCAGGCCGCGATTTCCCGCGAGAGGCGTTCCGTCAGGCCGGGCAGCCGGGAAGCATACCAGGCCGCTTTTTCCGCGCCTTGCAGGGAGGCCGGCCCGGCCAGGCTTTCCATGCCGTAAGCGCCCTTGCCCGGCTCCAGCAGATAGGCCGCTAGCGCCGCGTCTTCGGTGATCCCGCGCAACTCCATGCCGCAGGAAAGCAAAAGCAAGCGCGCGTCCTTGGCTTCGCAGCAGAGTTTGGCGGTGCTTTCATCCGCGAACAAAGCGGCGAAGGGCTTGAGCTTGTCCGGCTCGAGGGCCCCGGCAATCTCCATGCCCCAGCTTGGCCCGCCGGGCAAGGCCAGGCCCAGCAGCGCGGGTTCGCCGTGGCGGGCCGGGCCAAGCCATTCCAGGTATAAGGCCAGCGTGGGTACTCCTTTCAGCTCTCCGGCCAGCTTGCGCGCGTCCTCAATGCCGGAAATGACTTTATGGGTAATCTCTTCCCCGGCGGGGGCGGCTTTTTCTTCCGGCGCGGGCCAGGGCGGCGCTTCCTCCTCGGCGAAGGGGTCGGAAAAAGCTGCGCCTAAAAGCGGGTTGAGAAGGCTTTTAAATTCCAGGCGGCGATATAGCGGCAAAAGGTCTTTGGTGGGGCGGCCGCGGCGGTATTTATCCCAGTCAATTTTTAAGGGCGCGTCATGGCAAATTGCGGCCAGACGGCGGGACAACAGCGCCTTATCTTTATGCTCGGCCAACTTTTCCCGCAGCTTCTGGTTCGGCACTTCTTCTAGTGCGGAAAGCAGGTTTTCAATATCCCCGAACTGGTGCAAGAGCTTGAGCGCGGTTTTCTCGCCCACGCCCGGCACGCCGGAGATATTGTCCGAAGCGTCGCCCATCAGGCCCTTCAGGTCAATTAGCTGGGCGGGCGACAGATTATAATGCTCCCGCACCTTCTCCCTGTCCCAAAGTTCCATCTCGCCGATGCCCTTCTTGGTGAGATATACCATGGTGTGGTCGTCAATCAGTTGCAAAACGTCGCGGTCGCCGGAGAGGACATAGGCGTCCAGCCCCTCCCGTTCCGCCGAGGCCGCCAAGGTGCCCAGCAGGTCGTCGCCCTCATAGCCTTCCAGTTCCTCCCAGGCCAGGCCGAGGGCGTTTATCACTTCCTTGGCGGTTGCGAACTGGCTTTTCAACTCCGAGGGGGTGGCCTGGCGCGTGGCTTTATAATCCGCGGCCATTTCCTTGCGGAAAGTCTGGCGGCTTTTGTCGAAGCAAACCGCCACATAGTCCGGGGCCATGCTGTCAAGGATTTTGTTCAGCATGACGGTCAGCCCGTATACCGCGTTGCTGAATTCTCCTTGGGACGTTCGCAAAAGCGGCAGGGCATAAAAGGCCCGGTGGATCAGGCTGCTGCCGTCAATTAATAGCGCTTTCGCCATTTTATCCTCCTTATGAAGTTGCATATTATCAAGTTGAAATTTTTTGAACGGGCGGGTGAGACGATAAACTCCCCGCCTCCTAATCCCTCCCCGGGGAGGAGGAACTATTTAAACATGGGGGCCACCGCCAAAGGCGGCGGCCCCCATGTTTAAAAGTTTTTCATGTTCTGGGTTTTCTTTTTTTATTATAGCTGATTTGCGGGGACATAGCAAAGTTTTTGTTTTTTCTTTCTGTAACAACCGCCGGGGTTTCCCCACCCCCTGCCCTCTCCCCAGGGAGAGGGCAATGTTACATGAGGGCCGCCGCCTTTAGCGGCGGCCCTCATGTAAAAAACAATTCGGAGCAGAAAACCCGCGCGGACATAAGAAAAAAAGAAAGCCGTTCGGCTTTCTTTTTTTCAGTGGTTGGTATTCAACGTCAGGCTTTTGGGGCGCGTTTCTTTTTGACGGTGAAAAGGAAGATTATCAAACCCGCAGGAATGACGCCCAGCGCAATTCCTAAAACAAGCCCGGTCGGAAATTCTTTCGGCGGGTCGCCAATCAGGGGTTCGCCCGAAAGCGGGTCGTCTCCCGGGTCGTCTTCCGGGGGGTCGGGCAGTTCGGGCAACCCCAAAAGCGCCCGCAGCGTTGTGAAATCGAAAAGCTCATAGCCGCCCTCGACCGGCACGTCAGGGTTGTTTTGCTGGAAAGAGGCACGGATAGAACGGCCTCTGATATGGATGATATATTGTGCGGTATAATTGACCGGCACCAGCTCATATATTTTGATGTTTTCAGTTTCATTTTCATATATCATTTCAAGGCCGTCAACGCTGTATCGCATATCAGACAGATGAAAAACATATAAGTTTTCCTCAATGCGATAATAAACATCCGCGTATTCGTCGTGATATTCGGTGACGGTGATCCATCCGAGTTCGCCGCCTTTGGGAATAGGATAGACGTGTTTTTCAAGAATCGAAACGGCCGCTTGTGCGTAATATTTCGCTTGATATTCAGAAAAATAGTAATCGTCATTGATGAGTTCGCTGTCCATATTGTCATAAAGCTCTCGGAATTCTTCATAATCCGCCGCGTTTGCCATGAGCAAAAGATACTGAAACCCCTCGACGCCGTTCACATAGAGGTGTCCGGGCGAAGCCTCGGCTGAAGAGGGCAAAACCGCGCACGGCAAAAGCAGGGCGGCCATTAAAACTACGGCAAGGGCCTTGAGGTTTTTCATGCGTTGCACTTCTTTTCACCTATAATGCGATTGAGCGGGGCAAATTGCGACACGGCGGAAAAATTTATTTTCCGGGAATCAATATTCGGCAAGCGCGCCCGTCATTCCTGCGCCATATGAAAGGAAAAGCCGGGGTCACCCCCGGCGGAAACGCGGCCTGAACACTTTATAGAAGAGGAAAACCAAAAAGGCGGCGGCAATGAAGGGGAGCGCGCCGAAAAGCAGGGCCAGCAAGACGGCGAACCCGTTGATGAGCCAGCCCACGGGCGCGGTGAAGGCCCGTGCGAGCCGCCCGCCGATATTCTCCCAACCGGGCGCATTTATCAGCGCATCGCTTGAAGGGACGCGCAAGGCAACGTTGATGGTGGAAAGGCCCTCCGTCTGCGTGAGATAAAGCAGTTGGCCCTCGCAGGTTTCGATGTTCGCGCGCACCCTCGAAAGTTCCGTTTCCGCCTGCTTGATTTCCGCAAGGGCGTCCGCCTGCCGCAAAATATCCAATAGGGCGCTTTCCTCCGCGCGGTATTGGTTGAGGCGGCCCTGCAGGTCATAAAACCGGTCGTCAATCTGCGCGCTTTTCACGTTTTGGCTTTTCAAATCCCCCAGCGCGGCGATTTCCTCCAGGGCGGCGTCGAGATGTTCCGCGCCGACCTTCAGGGAAACGAGGTTTTCCTGCTTCTTGTTTTTCGCCGTTTCGGAGATATTGCTATAGGCGATATAGCCGCCGTATTTGGCGGCGGTGGCGGCCAACGCAGCATGGGCCTCCGTCGCGGATCCCACTTCAAGAGAGACTTCGGCGTTGCGGATGACCGCGCGCGCTTCGTTCCCTGCGGGCGCCTCACCCAACGAAGGGGGATTCTGCTTATCACCTTCTTCGGGTGGTGAGTAAACGGACGCGTCTTTCGCGAACAAATAGCAAATGTCGCCGGGCAAAAACGGCA
>WRDJ01000144.1 GCA_009783495.1 Clostridiales bacterium
TAATGTCATCGTCAACCCCACCAGCAAATACGGCGTCTTAGCCGGCGTCGCGGTGGCGGCCGGTGTGGCAAGCCGCCCTGTCTTCTGCGCTGTCTGCCCCATCGGCAATACCTGCCGCGCCGCCGGCATGCAAGGCGTGATGCTGGGCCTGGAAGCTTTGGTGATCCCGGTTTTCGCCGGCCTGTCCTTCATCAAAGAGAGATTCTGGTGTCGTTATCTTTGCCCGGTCGGCGCAGTTCTCGCTTTGACGGACAAAGTCAGCCTCGTGCGGGTCAAACTGCCTGCCGGCACCTGCGTACGTTGCAAACGCTGCGAAAACGCCTGCCCCATGGCGGCCGAGCCCTGGACCAACACGCACAAACAGCTGAAAGAGGACCCCGCCGTTTTGGACGCCCTCATGGAAAAGGGCCTGCCCGACGCGCTTTACCGCCCCGTGCCTTTGCAGACGCTGGGCGCCGACGTGCAAAACCTGCTTGAAAGCAAATCCAACTATAAACGTATCCCCGGCGGGGAATGCATCCGCTGCTATGAGTGCGCGGCCAGTTGCCCGCTGCTCAATGAACAGAAAGAAATATCCGCCGACATTGCGGCGGAAAAACCTATGACCGCATAGGAGAAGGTGGGCTTTTATGGCGCCAGTCAACTTGCTACAGTCTTTCTTTAATTTAGTGCAGGAGTTGCGGAAGAAGTTATTCATGCTTCTGGGCATTTGGTTGGCCGGTGCGGTGATCGGCTATCTCAACAGCAATGCGGTGATTGACTATTTCGAAAGCCTCCTTCCCCCGGAGGCGAAGCTGATTGTCATCAGCCCGCCGGAGGCCTTTGTCTCTCAGCTCAAGATCGCCATCATCATCGGCTTGATTCTCACCTTGCCCTTCATCATGTATACGGTCATTGATCTACTGAAAACCAAGTTCCCTCGGCTGGGCATCAAGAACCCTTATACGATCACCGCTTTTTGTTATGTCCTGTTTATCATCGGCGCGTCATTCGCTTTCTTTTTCATCCTCCCGCTGGCCATGAAGTTCCTGCTGAGCTATGGCGGGCCGAAAGTCCAAGACTGGATGACGCTCAGCAAGTATACCTCTTTTGCCACCTTGCTGACGGTCGTTTTCGGTTTTGCCTTCGAGTTGCCGGTCTTTATGATCGTGCTCTCCTATGTGGGAGTGCTGAAGAGCGACAAGATGATAAAAAACAGGAAGTATATCGTTCTCGGCATGTTCATCGCGGCGGCCATGGTCACCCCGCCCGACCCGCTTTCCCTGGTGATGTTGGCCATCCCTCTCTTGATCTTGTTTGAAATAGGCGTTTACTTCGCCAGGGTCAGGGAGCGCTCCATCGCGAAAAAAACCGACGTCGTCCTCACCAAGACCGGGAAGCTGATAATCCCCGAAGGACACGCGGCGGCCAGCGAGGCCAAGCAAAGGGAGGCGCTGGCGGAGATCGGGCTCACCATGGAAGATCTGGAAAGATTTAGCCGGCAGATGCAAAGGGATCTCGGTCAAATCCCCAATGAAGAATTCAACGAAAGCTCCGGCGAAAACCAACCCAGCGAAGAACCAGGTGATAACACCGACGAAAATCAGTAAAAATAAAAAAAGGGGCCGCCTGTTTCATTAACAGGCGGCCCCTTTTTTTGCGCGCCGCCGCCATGAAAAGTAACATAGCGCCGGCAAGCGGCATATATTGGGATAGCTGAAACCAAAGAGCGTGAAGATTATGAAGAAAATCATCACCCTGCATGACCTCCCTTTGGGAAAAACGGCCATCATCAAGGAAATCAGGAATGAACCCGATTTGCGCATACGTCTGACGGAGTTGGGTTTTTCGCGGGGCGCGGCGGTCAGGGCCCTGCAAAGAAGCCCTTCGGGCGACCCGGTGGCTTATGAAATCAAGGGCACGGTGATCGCTTTGCGTGCCGGCGAGACCAGGCAAATCCTGGTGGAGTTAGAGGTGGTGTAATTGCCGCCTGCCGGTAATGCGAGCCATTTGTGCTGTTATCCGGGCGGGCGCACAATGTGCGTCTCTGCAAGTAATGGCTGCTATTGAACGTCCGGGGGGTGGGGGCACTTCTGAAAATGAAAAACTCACTTTTTTCAACAAATGCCCTGCCGAAGCAGCGCGTCGTCGCCCTGGCCGGCAACCCCAACGTGGGCAAAAGCACCCTCTTCAACCGGCTGACGGGGCTCAGACAGCATACGGGGAATTGGCCGGGCAAAACCGTGGCAGGCGCGCGGGGCTTCTATCATCACCGGGGGCAGCGCTTCTGCCTGGTGGACTTGCCGGGAACATATTCGCTTTCCGCGAGTTCCCCGGAAGAAGAGATCACCCGGGAATTCATCTGCTCCGGCGTGGCGAACGCAGTGGTGATTGTGGCCGACGCCACCTGCCTGGAACGCAACCTCAACCTGGTTTTGCAGATTCTGGAGCATACTTCCAAAGCCGTGCTTTGCCTCAATCTGATGGACGAGGCCAAACGAAAGAAAATCGCCATTGACTGCGCCCGCCTGGAGCTTTTGCTGGGCATACCCGTGGCGGTTACCGACGCGCGTTCCCGCAGGGGCATAGACGGGCTCATCGGGAAAACCGCGGCTGTGATCAAGGCACAGAACGCCGCTTTTCAGGTCATGTATTCGCCGCCGCTGGAAGAGGCCATCGCCACGCTTCGGCCTTTCTGCTCCCGTTTTGCCGCCGTTCGCTTGTTGGAGGGCGATGAAACGCTGAAAAGCCGCATCATGCAAAACGCCCCTTCGGCGGATGCTTTGTTGCGCGCCCTGACGCTGGCCGAAACCCGCCTGCAGGAGCTGGGGATAGGCCTGGAAGAAGCGCGGATTTCGCTTTGCGAGGCCCGCATTAAGGCCGCGGAAGAGATCGCCGTCCAAGCGGTGCGAACGGAAAACAAGGATCATAACCGGCGTGACCGCCGCATTGACGCCCTTTTGACCTCACAAAAAACCGGCATCCCTCTGATGATGCTTTTTTTCGCCTTCATTTTCTGGCTCACTATCAGCGGCGCCAATTATCCCTCCGCTTTACTTTCTTCTTTTTTCGCCTGGGGCGGGCAAAAACTGGAAATGCTGGCGCTCTCCCTGCGCGCTCCGGACTGGCTGCGCGCTCCGCTGCTTGACGGGGTTTACCGCACCTTGGCCTGGGTGGTTTCCGTCATGCTGCCGCCCATGGCGATATTTTTCCCTCTCTTTACTTTTATCGAAGATCTGGGCTATCTGCCAAGGATCGCTTTCAACCTGGATAACTATTTCCGACGCGCCCACGCCCACGGCAAGCAGGCCCTCACCATGTGCATGGGTTTCGGCTGCAACGCGGCGGGGGTGGTAGGCTGCCGCATCATAGATTCCCCGCGCGAAAGGCTGATCGCCATCCTCACCAACAATTTCGTTCCCTGTAACGGACGCTTCCCCGCCTTGATAAGCATTTCAGCCATGTTCATCGCGGGCGGGGCGCTGGGCTTCGGAGCTTCCTTCTTGGCCGCGCTGACCGTGCTTTGCGCCGTGGTTTTGGGCGTGGCCGCCACCTTGTTGGTTTCCCGCTGGCTTTCCGCCACCGTCTTGAAAGGGCTTCCCTCCGGTTTTGTGCTGGAAATGCCGCCCTATCGCCGCCCGCAAA
>WRDJ01000145.1 GCA_009783495.1 Clostridiales bacterium
GCCGGGGATCTCGCCCTTATAGGCCAATTCGCGGAAACAAATGCGGCAAATGCCGAATTTGCGCATATACGCGTGGGGACGGCCGCAGATGGCGCAGCGGTTATATCCCCTGACCGTAAACTTTGGCGTTCTTTTTTGTTTAACCAATAGCGAAGTTTTAGCCATTAGTATTCCTCCTTGTTGATTCGTCGCAAAACCGACGGCGCATCCCGGTGCCACGCCTGCGGCTTAGTCGCTCGCGCATCATCCCATCGGGGCAAACGGCAATTCACCGTTTGCGTCACACTCTGACTTCTCCCCTCTGTCTTCTGGATTTATACGCTCACTCCCTCGCGCTTCACGCCCTTGTGCTGCTTGTCGTTTTTGGCTCCTCGTTTGTGCTGTGTCTGCGGCTCAGCCGCTCCTGCGCGGTTCCTATTTGTCGGCAAAAGGCATGCCCATTTCACGTAAAAGCTCTTTGCATTCCGCGTCGGTGCGGGCGGAGGTGACGAAGCAAACCTCTAAACCGCGCAGGCGGTCAATCTTGTCATATTCTATTTCCGGAAAAATGAGTTGCTCTTTGAGCCCTAAGGTATAGTTGCCGCGGCCGTCGAAGGCTTTGGCGGAGACTCCCCGAAAATCCCTCACGCGGGGTAAGGCGGCCGAGACGAGTTTATCCACAAACTCATACATGCGGTTGCCGCGCAAAGTCACCTTGCA
Organism: Clostridiales bacterium; assembly: GCA_009783495.1. Lineage (GTDB taxonomy): Bacteria > Bacillota > Dehalobacteriia > UBA4068 > UBA4068 > WRDJ01. The sequence continues at coordinate 700 of WRDJ01000145.1, forward strand.
GCCGATGGAAGCCCCTTCGCGCAGCTTGAAGGCCGCGATGGATTTCTTGGCCTTGGTGACGACGGGCTTCTGCCCGGAAATTACGGCCATGTCGCGCACGGCGGCGTCGAGGGCCTTGGGGTTTTGGATCGCTTCACCCAAACCCATGTTGAGCACGACTTTTTCCAGCTTGGGAATCTGCATGACGTTCTCATAGGCGAATTTTTCTTTCAGCCTGGGACGGATTTCCAAATTATAGCGTTCTTTCAGCCTGGCCATATATTTTCTCCTTTCCCTCTACTTGTCGAATAATTCGCCGCAGGAAGCGCATTTGCGCAGCCGGCGCTCTTTGGTGCCGTCAAAAACGATTTCCTTTTTCACCCGCACGCCTTTTCTGCATTTATCGCAATAAAGCATGACGTTGGAGCTGTGGATGGCGGCTTCCTTCTTGATGATGCCGCCGCGCGGCTGGCTCTGGGTGGGCTTGGTGTGGCGGCTGACAACATTGACTTTATCCACATAGACGCGGCCGCTTTTGGTTTCCACGGAAAGGATTTTGCCCTTCTTGCCGGAATCCTTGCCGCTTATCACCATGACGACGTCGCCTTTTTTCACATGGATCTTGGGGTATTCGTCTGTTTTATTCATAAAAAGCTCCATTCCGCCGCCCTGCACGGCGCAGTTTTCGTATTAGACTTCTTTTGCAACCCGTTCGCGGCATCTTGACGGCTCTTTTTCCGCCATACTGCATCATCGCTCCTTGGAGTAGCGAGTGCTTGCCCGGCGCCGCTCTTCTTTGTCCGGCGAAAAAACAACTCGCCAATATGCTCACTCAGGGTCACGAAAGAAGTCTATTGGACTCTTACCGCAGGGGCGTGGATAAGAGTTTCTTGACTCGTCACAGTCGGCTCCCCATTGGTGGCCGGCGTTCTTCGTTCCTTTACAGAACTTCCGGGGCCAGGGAAATGATCTTCATAAAATCCTTGTCCCTCAGCTCCCGGGCCACCGGCCCGAAGATGCGCGTGCCCCTGGGCTGGTTGGCGTCGTTGATGATGACGCCGGAATTTTCGTCGAATTTGATATAGGAACCGTCGGGCCGGCGGATTTTTTGCGCAGTACGCACGACCACGGCTTTCACCACGTCACCTTTTTTCACCACGCCTCCCGGAGACGCTTCCTTGACCGCGCAGATGATGATGTCGCCCACGCTGGCATATTTACGGCGGGAACCGCCCAGCACCTTGATGCAGAGCAATTCCTTGGCGCCGGTGTTGTCGCCCACTTTAAGTCTGGTTTCGGCTTGGATCACAAGCCTCGCCCCCCTTTCGTTTCTTCTTGTCGCATCGGCAACATCGGCTTCGCATTGCTGCGTTAACTCGTCGTCGCAATCCTCAACGTATCCAGTATACGCCTCCGGTTGCTACTCCTCGTTTCCTTGTGCTGCTCGCCGCTCTTGCCTCGTCATTCTTTTGCCTAATCGCTTGCCAATCATCGGTTCAGCCGCTCACGTATTCATTGTATCAAGGCAAACGGCCTCTCGCCTCTAGCTTCTGTTTAAACCACGCTGGCTTTATCCACGATTTCCAGCAGTCTCCAGTTTTTGTCCCTGGAGAGCGGGCGGGTCTCGATGATGACCACCCTGTCGCCCACCTTGGCCTCGTTGTTTTCGTCATGGGCCTTGAACTTTTTGCTGGTTTTGATGATCTTGCCGTAAAGCGGGTGGCGCACCTTGGTATCCACGCGCACTACGATGGTTTTCTGCATTTTATCGCTGACCACGGTGCCGGTACGGGTTTTACGCGAACCGCGGGTTGCTTCCTCTGGTTGCAGCAAAATTGCTTCCTCCTTCCTTGCCTCGTCGCAAAATTGACGGCGCCTCCCGGTGCCGCGCCTGCGGCTCAGTCACTCTCGTATAATCCCATCAGGGCAAATGGCAATTCGCCGTTTGCTTCACACCCTGTCATCCTTCATCTGGCTTCCGGTATTATACGCTCGGCTCCCTCGCCTTGCCGCTTCTTGGGCTGCTTGTCGCTTTTGGCTCCTCGATAGTGGTTTTACTGGGCTTTCGCCTGTTTTTCCGCTTTGATTTCCCTCTCCCGAATTATGGTTTTCACCCTGGCCATATCCTTTTTGGTGCGGTTGATCATCATGGGATTGTCGAGCTGCCCGGTGGCCAGGCGGAAACGCAGGTTGAACAGCTCGGCCTTGAGATCCTTTTCTTTTTTGAGCAATTCCTCCCCGGAAAGTTCTCTGATGTCTTTAGCTTCCATCGGCTTCACCACCCGCTTCCTCACGTTTGACAAATTTCGTTTTGATGGGCAGCTTATGCTGGGCGAGACGCATAGCTTCCCTGGCCGTTTCCTCGCTGACCCCGGCGATCTCGAACATTACGCGGCCGGGCTTGACCACGGCCACCCAATATTCCGGCGCGCCCTTGCCGCTGCCCATGCGGGTCTCGGCGGGCTTTTGCGTCACCGGCTTATGGGGGAATATTTTGATCCACACCTGGCCGCCGCGTTTGATATAGCGCGTCATGGCGATACGGGAAGCCTCGATCTGGCGGCTGGTGATCCAGCCCGCTTCCAGCGCCTGCAAGCCGAATTCTCCGTTGGCCACGAAGTTGCCGGAATGGGCCGCGCCCCTCATGCGCCCGCGGTGCTGACGGCGGTATTTGACTCTTTTTGGTAACAACATTCTATTCGCCTCCCCCGGCTTTCGCTTTGGCCGCCCGCGGCTTGGCCGCTTGCGGAAGGATCTCTCCCTTATAAATCCACACCTTGACGCCTATTTTGCCATAGGCGGTGTTGGCTTCGCTGGTCGCATAGTCAATGTCGGCCCGCAGGGTATGCAACGGCACCTTGCCGTCCGAATACCACTCGGTGCGTGCGATTTCCGCCCCGCCCAAACGGCCTGAACACATGATCTTGATGCCCTGGGCGCCCA
>WRDJ01000146.1 GCA_009783495.1 Clostridiales bacterium
ATTCAACGACGCGGACGATGAAAACCCCGTGGCGCTGAAAGCCGACTTTATTCTCTCGCTCATGGAGCTTATCGTGGGCGGCAAGGACGGCTTGCAGCCGGTGGAGCGGACGGTCGTGGATCGCTGCACCCGTCTTGTTTACCGGAATGTAATGCAAAACCCGGACACGGCCCCCATGCCCACCTTGCAAGACCTCTACGAACTATTGAACGAACAGCCAGAGCCGGAGGCGAAACGGCTGGCGACCTCTTTGGAGATTTATGTTTCCGGTTCCCTCAATGTGTTCAACCATCAAACCGACGTCGATCTCAGCAGCCGTTTGGTCTGCCTCGACCTGAAACAGCTTGGGGCGGGGCTTCGCACCATCGCCATGCTGATCATGCAAGACCTCGTTTGGTCGCGGGTATCCAAAAACCATGCCGGAGGCAAGGCTACATGGTGCTATTTTGACGAGGCTCACCTGCTCCTGCGGGATGAACTGACCGCCAGCTATTGCGCCACCATCTGGCGTATGCTACGCAAAAAGGGCTGTATACCAAGCGCCCTTACCCAAAACTCAAAGGATTTTTTAGCCTCGCGCCAGATAGAAAGCATCTTGGAAAACACGGATTTCATGGTGCTTTTGTCACAAGCGCAGGGCGACAGGCAGATCCTCGCCAAGCAGCTTGGCATATCCGAGCATCAATTATCATATATCACTCATTCCAATGCCGGAGAGGGATTGCTGTTTTACGGTAACACCACTATCCCTTTTGTTGACCGTTTCCCGCGAGGCGAAATATATGACCTGTTAAACACGCGCCCGGAGGTCGGGCGAAAGGCGGCGCGGGATGAATGAGCGGGAATTGAATGACGCGCCGGAGGCTTTGCCGCCGCAGGATGATACCCTCGCTGCCTCGGGACGAAAAGTCCTCAAGTCCGAGGCCCCCTGTTTTGAGGAACCAGCGCCGGAGGCTTCGCCGCCGCCCCTGCCCAAGCCGCAAAGCAAGCTCAAGCAGGACAGGGAGAAGCCCCGGCCCTCCGACCGTCTGCGGCAGGAGCCTAAGCCGGACAAAAAGGCGATGCTGGAAGAAAAGCGGCTCGGCAAATCAAAGCTCCGTATGGAAAAGAGCGGGAACAGGCTGGACAAGGCCCGCGAGAAGCTGGCGAAGCAACCGCCGCCGCCCAAGCCGGGCATGACGAAAGACTTTGAGCAGATGGCGAAGCATGAGGCGTGGGCCTTCGTCCACGGCAAGATTTATCAGGTGGAAGAGGAAAATGTCGGGATCAAGGCCGCGCACCGCGTCGAGCTTGTCGGGGAGTCGGTCGTCCGGGGCAGCGTCCGTTTCATCAAGCAGCGCATACGCACCCGACCGGCCCGCCTTGTCCGCAAATGGGAAAAGAAAAATATCAAGGCAAAGACCAATCACGCCTACCGCGCTATGGCGCGGGAACACCCGGAGCTAAAGAAAAACGCCGTTTCCCGCTATTTCCAAAAAAGACGCATCAGAAAACAATATCAGAAGCAGGCGCGGACGGCCAAAAAAGCCGCCGCCGCCACAGGGAAAACCGTCCGCGTCCTTGTGGGCTTCGTCAAGCGCAACCCTTCGCTCATATTGATCGCCGTGATGTCCTTCCTGTTGGTCTTTATCCTGCAATCCTGCATGGGTTTGGCGCTCACCATTTTCAGCGGCTTGGGCGGCGCGGGCGGCGTGATGGCTCTCGCGGAGGACGAGGACATTGACGAGGCCGAGCTTCGCTATGGCGAGTGGGAAACCGATTTACTATTACGGGCATGGAACGCGGAAGCCGCCTATCCCAATTTTGACGAATACCGTTATTATCTCGACGCGGTGGGCCATGATCCCTATGCCCTGCTGGCCTATCTCACCGCCAGATACGATGATTTCACCTTCGCGGCGGTGCAGACGGAACTGCAAAATATTTTCAACCGGCAATATTCGCTGATCTTCACGCCGTCGGTGGAAACGCGCTATTACACCGAGGAACGTATATTGACATGGACGGATGAGGACGGCGTGGAACACCCCTGCACTTGGATTGACGATGACGGCGTGGAGCATATCATAACTTATGAGGCGGAAATCCCCTATGACTGGAATGTGCTGACCGTCGTTTTAGCCGCCCGTCCTTTTGAGGACGTTATATGGCCGAGGCTCATCACGCAAGAGGAACGCGACCGCTACGAGGTATATATGCTTTTTCGCGGCGGCAGGCAGTATATCGGCAGCCCCTTTACGTTTAACTGGCTGCCTCATGTTTCAGCCGGTTACGGCTACCGCGTCGGCCCCGCCAGCGGAGCCAAGGAATATCGCTCCGGCGTGGACATAACCGTACCGGGCGGAACGGAAATCCGGGTCGGGGGTTCCGGCGTGGTGCGGGAGGCCGGGAGCGGAGCCTTGCTCATAGACTACGGGAACGGGCTGACGGCCCGCTACGCTTTTTGTTCCTCGCTCCGTGTGAGCGTAGGGCAGACGGTCGCGGCGGGACAGGTGATCGCCATTTCCGGCAATATGTTATATATAGAAGTAAAAAAAGACGCACGGTTTTTGAACCCGCTCTACTTTGTGGACGGGACAATAAATTAAGGAGGTTTTGTTTATGGCAACATCAAGGACGGCCAAGGTACAGGCCGAGATAGAAAAGGCGCGGCTAAAGATAGTCGAACAGCAGGCCAAGCTCAAGGAGCTTGAGCAGAAAAAGACCGGGATCGAGAATACCGAGATTTTGGAGATTGTGCGCGGCATGAGCATCCCCTTGGACGAACTGGCCGCGCTCCTGCGATCCGTCAAGAGCGGGCTGCTCCCCGCAGCTTCGGGACTTTTCGTCCCGAAGCCCACTCTCGCCGACAAGGAGGAATCCGAATGAAAAAATCTATCATAGCGGCTGTAATGGCCGTTTTTTTCACGCTCATTTTGCCGGTAACGGCGGCGTTGGCCGCCGAATTTGACGATCAGGACGAAATTATTATCACGGAAGAACCCGCCGCGCCGGAGGAAACCCCGCCTGTTGAAGAAACGCCGCAAACGGAAAGCCCAAGCGCGGCGGAGCTTCCCCCTGTCCCGCCCGGAACAGGGACGGTCATAGATTACGACACCGATGCGGAAGGGAAGCTGTTTTACACAATCATGACCACGGACGGACACGTTTTTTATCTGATCATCGACAAACAAAACGGCGCTGATAACGTATATTTCTTAAACGCCGTGACCGTTGCCGATTTGCTGCCGCTGGCGCAGATCCCGGAAACGCCCGCGCCTGCCCCCGCGCCGCCTGTGACTCAACCGCCTGTCCAGACGCCGCCCGCAGCGGAACAGCCCGCACCAGCGCCGCCAACGCCGGAACAGCAAAAGAGCGGCGGTAATATGGGGATGATGTTCATTCTCGCCGCCGCGCTTATCTGCGGCTTGGCCGCATGGTATTTCAAGATTTACCTGCCCAAACAGCGGCGCACATCCGGCGGCGCGGAATATGAGGAGGAACCGGAAGGCGGCAATCCCGGCGATTGGGATGACGGTTGGGACGAGGATCAAGGTGATGACGCTTGACGGAATCACGCGAATTGACAGGCGGCGAAAGGGCGGC
>WRDJ01000147.1 GCA_009783495.1 Clostridiales bacterium
AGAGCCGCGGCAAAAAGCAGGTCAAGCTGCTTGTCGTCCGGGTCGTTCACCAGTTCGGTTTTCAGCCCGGACGCTTCTTTCTGCCAAACCTCAAGGCTTTCTATCGCGATGGTTTGTTTGAAGGCCCCTCTGCCTGCGTTTTTGAAAGTGGCGTCTACCTGCTCCTTCATGGCTTTTGTGTCGGCGGCGGCCAAATCGGCCACATTGCGAATCCCGGATTTGACGAGCAACTCGGAGGAATCCGCGTCAATATCTTTAACTCGCATTAAATCCGCCTGCTTAGCCCAAATGTAGATGCTGTCGTAGGCTATGCCGGTTTGCTTGGACAAGAGCTCGCGATCCGCTGGGGTGCAGGTTTTTTGCCGCAGCTCCATGACCGTCGTGATGCGTTGTTCCACCAAGCGCTTCAGGGCCGCTTCGTCTACCCCGCGCAGTACAGTCACTTTTGCATCAATCTTAATCACCTCCTATCCTAAATGAATTTTTTGGTTATTTCACCAAAATTTGTCCAACGTAATCATTAGTATATATCATATCAATAATCTAAGTCAAGAGTCCTGTATTGTTTATTTTAATATTTTTGTATCATTTTTTGCAAAATTTTGGACAAACCTCCTTGACAAGAATTACGCGAATATAGGCCGGATTAGCTTTTACCGGCCAGGTTATAGGTGCTTTATTTGCTATAAATCACACGTTGATTTGCATTTATGCCGGTGTATGATGTGTGACAAACCGGCTTGAAGAAAATATTGGGGGAACCCGTTCCTGTAATTCGACCCGCTCCTTTTTCAAAAGCCGCTTTTCCGAGCTTTGATCACTCTCTCCGCGAAAGAGCAAATATCACCGTTTGCATCAAAGCGGCATTCCCGCAAGATTTTTTCAGACAAACAAAAAGCAAAAACCGCCAAATAGCACCAGCTATATAGCGGTTTTTCTTGGCGTGCTTGAAGGGACTCGAACCCCCGACCCACGGCTTAGAAGGCCGTTGCTCTGTCCGGCTGAGCTACAAGCACATAACTATAATATATTATCACCATGCGGCAAATAATACAAGAGACTTCTTGAACATAGTTTTTAACTCTCGATTTGCCGCACGCTTTTCCAGCCGCCCAGCAAGAGGGCGAGGAGAGTAAAGCCGGATAAGAGCAAAAGCGGCAGGAAATAGCCCTCGAAGGTAATCTCCTGAATGCTGCTCAGCCCGCGCGCCAGCCAATAGCCGGGGGAGATCAGGGCCAGCTTGCGCATGAATTCCGGCACGACCTCCAGGGGCCAGAAAAGCCCGCCCAGCATGGCGAAAATTGTGGCGAGCATGGTATTAACGACGGAGGCCGCGCCCAGGTCTTTGGCAAAGGAGACGATGGCCGAGACCATGGCCACCGCGAAGAGGTTATAGAGGCTCAAGAGCCCAAAGAGATGCAGCGCGTTGGGGACCGTCCCCAACTGCAACCGCACGACCAGCAAAAGCAGCGCCACGGTGATCTCGCTCACGGCGAAAGCCGCCAGCGTCCCGGAGACGAGATAGCTCCTGGGGGTCAGCGGCAGGACGCCAATGCGGTCGGGCATGCCGCGCCGCCGGTCGTCAAGCAAGGTTTTGACGATGAAATAGGCGGTGAAGATGGCGATGAAGCCGAAAAAGCCGAACCAGAAAGCGGTTTCCGCCCAGCCGCCGCTTTTCAGCAAAGTCACCTGAACTTGGGCCGCCTCTTCCCAGGCGGCCAGCGCCGCCTGGTCGTTCGTGCCCAAAAGCAAGAGCGCGCGCGTGATATTCTGCGCGGTGACGGCGCCGAGGGCCGAAACGTCGGAAACAGCCAGAGAATATCCTTCCAGCACGGGTTGGCGGCCTGCCAGCAGGTCGCGCTCATAGCCTTCGCGGATCACAAGAATCCATGGAACGTCCTGTTCAGTCAGTTTGGCGGAAATATCCCCCTCCGACAGTTCGATATTGTTGAAGCGCAGGCCCATCTGTTTCACTAGCATACGCGAGAGCGTGCTTTCGTCTTGATCCGCCAGGCCGAAGAAGAGCTCGGCATCCGACGAGCCGGCCTCTATGTTCTCGCCGCCGCCGCTCACGCCGATTAATATAGCGAAAATGAGCGGGAAAAGCAAAAGCAGGGCCCAGTTGACCGGGTCTTTCAGAATACGCTTTAAAGCCGTGAGGAAAACCGTCACGCCAAACGCCTCCTTCCCAGCACAAAGGCCAGCATGAAGAGCAAAAGCCCCAGCCCGAAGAGCAGGGCGAGGTCGAGGGCCATGATGTTTTCGTTGCCGCCGTAAACCGCGCCGAAAATGACGGTATGCGCCAGAGCGTTCGGGCTATAGGCGAAGATTTTGTCGGCCTCCCCGAAGCTGATTTTGGCATAGCCCTTGGCCACGAAGGTCATCACCCAGAAAAGCGCCTGCGAAACGCCGACCGCCGCGCCCTGATGGCGGAAGAGCATGATCATAAAAATGCAGAGCGCCTGCGAAAACAGCACGACCGCGAAAAGGGTCAGCAGCACCAACGGGATACGCTCCCCCCAATATACGCCGTAAACCAGGCCGGTGAAGAGGAAGGTGACCATGCCTTGCAAAAAGCTGGTCGCCGCCGCGGCCGAAAGCAGGCCGCCAATCAGTGCCGGTTTGGAAATGGGGGTGAGGCGTATGCGGAGGCCTGTTTCGTCGAGCAGGCCCTTGTTGAAAAGCTCCATGCCGTTCATGCCGGTGAAAAGCAGGATCATCACCAGCATGGTCACGGCATAATAATCCATCGCGCTGGGAACGCGCTTGCCCAGCGGCATATCCCGCACGGAGATCTCCATTTCCAGCAGTTCGGAAACGTCCTTGCCGTCCATGGCGGCGATGGCGGCCGCCGCGCCGATCTGCTTATACGAATCAACGGCCGAAAGCGCGAAGTGCGACATAACGCTGCCGCCGGGCGGGCGCAAAACCGTGATCCCGCCATCCCTTTCGATGATTGCGGCATAGACGGCGCCCTGCGCCGCCAGCTCGGCGGCGCGCGCTTCATCGGTGAATTCAATGGCCAAAAAGCGCGCGATCTCCCCGCTTTGCAGGAATTGCGCCAGCTGCCCGTTCTCATCCGCCGCCACCGCCACGGCCGCCGGTTCCAAAGTGGTGTCAACCGATATGTAGGCGCTTAGGGCATTGCCCAAAATCAGGATGATCACGATGGGGAAGGCGATCAGGATGGTGACGCTGACGGGGTTGCGCCAGAGATATTTGAAGCCGGTGATAAAGGTGGCGAGGAAGGCAAGCATCAGGTTCCCTCCCCGCTGTCCCGCAGTTTTTTTCCGGTGAGCGCGAGGAAGGCATCCTCCAAGGTCGGCCTGCGCGTCGTCACGCCCAAAATGGTGTATGGCGCGGCGCAATCAAGCAGGCGCGGCAGGTTGGCCGAGCCCATGGCACTGGTCACCGTCAATATGCGTCCTTCCGTCTCGCAGCGCAAAACGCCCGGCACGTTTTTCAGAGCTTCCGTCAAGGCGGGGGAGGGGTCGCCGGCTTCCAGCCTGACCGTTTCTTCCGCCAGCACCGAGCGGGCCAGTTCCTCCACGCTGCCGCCCGCGATCACGCGCCC
>WRDJ01000148.1 GCA_009783495.1 Clostridiales bacterium
CACCCTTGGTAAGTGTTCCTGTCTTATCAAATACGACAATATCGAGATTGTTGAGTGCTTCCAAATAGTTGCCTCCTTTGACCAGAATACCTCTGCGTGACGCACCGCCTATGCCGCCGAAAAAGCCAAGCGGAATTGAAATCACAAGAGCACAGGGGCAGGATATTACGAGAAATACCAAGCCGCGGTGTATCCACTGTGACCAGTCACCGCCAATAATGAGCGGGGGTATAACGGCAAGTAAAGCAGCCAATGCCACAACCACCGGGGTATAATAGCGCGAGAAGGCGGTGATAAAGTTTTCACTAGGCGCTTTTTTGGTGGCGGCATTTTCTATTAAGGCGATGATTTTGGCGGCAGAAGATTCGCCGTATTTTTTCCGAACCTCCACGGTCAAAACGCCGCTTTGGTTGACGGAGCCGGAAAAGACCTCATCCGCCGCAACGACATATCTTGGCAAGGATTCCCCGGTGAGGGCCGAAACGTCAAGCGCGGATTCACCCTCAACGACGACCCCATCCAGCGGCATTCGCTCGCCCGGCCTGACCAAAATGATTTCGCCGGGCCTGACGCTCTCCGGCGCGACCCGCACGAAAACTCCCTCCCGCTTGACCACGGCGAAAGCGGGGCGTATATCCATCAGCCCGGCGATGGACTTTTTGCTGCGCCGCACCGCCAGATCCTGAAAAAACTCGCCGGTGCGATAAAAGAGCATCACCGCCACCGCTTCCGGGTATTCGCCGATCAGCAAAGCGCCGAGCGTGGCCGCGCCCATGAGGAAGTTTTCGTCAAAGACCCGGCCACGCAGGATGTTTTTTCCCGCACGCAGCAAAATCACGCCGCCCAGGATGAGATAAGCGAGCAGGTATATGCCCAGCGTTATGTATGTATCAAGCGCGAAGGCCCGCGTCAGGACCAGCCCTGCCGTGAGGAGCGCCGCCCCGCTTATAATCGGGATGAGCCTTTTGCGCGGTCCGGCAGAGGAGAGGTGGGCATCCCCTTTAAGCAGGCTTTCCTTCTCAACGACCAGCACGTTCGCTTCATATTTATGCACGATGCGCTCCGCTTCCGCGCTGAGATCGCCGCCATAATCCGCACGCGTTTCCAGGACGAGCGTGGCGGTTACGAAATTGAGCGAGGCCGAGGCGATACCCGGCGCTTTTCTGAGCGCGGCCTCAATTTTGGCGGCGCAATCGGCGCAGCCCAGGCCTTGTAAGAAATATTCTTTTCTCATAATAAACTCTCCCTCAAGAAAGTTGCTCAATTGCTCATCTGTTCAACCGTTCGCTTAAAAATTTTATTCGCTGATATGTTCAAAACCCCGGCGCAAAATATCCTCGACATGGGCGTCGGCCAGCGAGTAATAGACGACCTTGCCGTCTTTGCGGAACTTGACCAGATTGGACAGGCGCAAAGACTTGAGCTGGTGCGAAACGGCTGATTTGGTCATGCCCAGCAAGACGGCCAGATCGCAGACGCACAGTTCGCCGCCTTGCAGGGCCCAAAGGATGCGCACCCGCGTGCCGTCGGAAAACATCTTGTATAACCCGGCCAGCTTGCCGAGCTCGCTTTTGCCGGCCATGCGCGCCCTTGCCGCGCTCACGGCTTCCTCGTGGATGACCTCACAATCGCAGAGAGGCAGTTTTGTCATTTTCCCGCTCCTTGTTTGATTAAGTGAGCAATCGCTCAACTGAACTATACCACAGACCTCGCCGTGATGTCAAGAAGTTTTTTGGTGTGTGAAAAGGGCGGCATACCAAAAAAGCGCGTCTTAACCAAAGGCCAAGACGCGCTCTGAAGAACCGTTCAAATAGGGGAAAGAGGCTCGGAATTAAAGGCCAAGCTGTGCTTTAAGCGCCGCCAATTCCTCTTCCACCGAGGCATTGGTGTCGGCGGATTTATATTTTTCTTCCAGCGCCTGCGCTTCGTCCACCGCTTCGGAATTAAGCTCCATCATGGCGTTGGCCGCGTCGAGCATTTTGTCAGCTTTTTCTTCCATGCGGTTGAAAGCGCCCATATTGCCCTGCAACTTATCCGTGGCGGCGCCCATCTTGTTGATCCTCTCCTGGGTTTTCGCCACAGCCACCTTGGCCTTGATCATCTCGCGGCGGGTATTGAGGGCGTTGATGTCCTTGACCAGCTTGTCGTGCATTTGCCGCATTTTAACCGCATTCTCGTGCGCCACGGCATAGGCCGTCTGCAAGCCTGCACCCGCGGTTTCCAAGTCCTGTTTCTTGGTCAGAAAGACGCGCGCATCGCCGTCATTGCCCGCGACCAGGGCTTTTTTGGCCAGGTCGGCATATTTCGCCACTTCCTTGGCGTTTTCGTCCACCAGCCTTTTGGTGCGGCTTTCTTCGGCCATCACATTGGCGGTTTCCTTCTTTACCTCGGCCAGATCGGCCGACATTTTACGCAGGTATTGGTCAATCATTTTGGCGGGATCCTCCGCCTTGTCCAAGAGAGCGTTGATGTTTGACGAGATGATGTCCGTGAACCTTGATAAAATTCCCATTTTTCATACCTCCAAACCGAATTTATTTAAAGCATTTCGCGCTTTATCGCTTATTCTTGTCCTTATCCTCATATTTTTTCGCCAGCTCTGCCGCCTCGCCGCCGAAGGTGTCCAGCGGGGTCTTGAGGATCTTCTCTGTTTGCGCGGCCTCCAGGTTTTTCTGCGCCTTGCTCCTGTTCCACCAGAGGAAGAGCAGAATCACGATGAGCAGCAGGCCGAGGACGACGAACACGCCCACCCAGGGGGAAACCGTCACCTTCATGATGCGATTGGCGGCGTCATTGAAAGCCTTGCTGAAATATGCCTCATTGGAGAGGTTTTCGTAGGTATAATATTTGTTAATGTAACCGAGCAGTATATCCCGGGCTTCCGCGTCAATAACCGCACCGGCCTGCATCCCGGCATAACACCAGACGCGATACTTGCTTTCTGCGTATTCCATGAAAATCAGCAGCACGTGGGCTTCATCCGTGAAAAGCTCTTCATAAAGGGCGTCGGCGAATTGCTCCACTTGGGTGTCGTTGGGGTTAGTCGAACCGTAGATATTGTCCGTTAAATATAGATATGGCTGCACCCCGGTCTTGTTATAGAAATTCTTCATGCCTGCGGTGAGTTCGGACTGACTGCTGATCCAGCCCAGATTGTCGGTATACCACCCTGTTACCGTCACCGAACCATTGGGCAGCGGTTCGCGCTTCACCGTGGATTTTGTGATCGAGTTGCTGTCGGCTACCGCGGCGATGATCAAAAAGACGACCAGCAGGCAAAGCAAAACGCCGAAAAAGATCAGGCAGCCGGTGTTATTGCTTTTTCCGCCGCCGGAGCCGCCGCCGCCCGGCCCACCGCCGTAATAACGCCGTCCACCGAGAAAGATGACGGGCGGCATATGTACGTGATGGTGGTGCGAACGGTGATGCCCGCCGCTGCTCCCGCCGCGGCTGACAGAACCGCCGCCGCGCCCCGCCGAACCGCCGCCTCCGCTTAAACCGCGGCCGCCGCCGCTTAAACCGCGCCCTCCGCCTCCGCTGAAACCTCC